>CAZBCQ010000006.1:0-3367 GCA_964490255.1 uncultured Terriglobales bacterium
GCCTTCAGCTCGGACTACAATGGCCGAAGCATGTAAGGCATGACAGCCTGCCTGCGGGTCAACGCGCGCTCCGTCCTCTCGGAAACCCATTAACCTACCTGCTTACGCGAGGTCAACATGCTGTCTCAGTGCGCAAATCCTGGTTGTACCAATCGCTTCCGATTCCTCCACGACGGGAAATTGTTCGTCCTGGATTGCGGTTTTCAGCCCGCTCCCGGTGCAGGAGACGAAGGATGGATCGCGAGACGTCAACAAATTCAAAGGTTCTGGTTGTGTGCCGCGTGTGCGCGAAGCTTGACGCTACGATTTGATGGAACACGCGTTGTCACATTGCCACTGTCCGGGTCAGGCAACAGCTCGGGCCATCCGTCACAGCAAGCCGCATGAGAAGCTGAAATATTCAGCTCAAACATTCTTGGGAAGATATTGAAATTGAAATTCAATATTGGTAATCATTCTGCAGACCGTTCCATGAAGCGCCCCTTCGAATCTCTGACTGCTCAGGAAGCTCTCCACGTCGCCATCTTCATCGAAGAGCGAAACGCGCAGATCTACCAGCAGTTTTCAGAATTGTTCGCAGAATTTCGGGATCCCGACTCGCTGCAGATTGCCGCCGTCTTCTGGGAGATGGGCGAAGAAGAACGCCGTCATGGAACGATGTTGCAGGAACGCTACTTCGATCGTTACGGCACCCAAAGCTGCGCGGTGACGGAAGAGGACATCCGCGAGATGATCGAAGTCCCGAAGATCGACAATGGGGAACTGTTTGCCATCACGCGCGCACGCATCTCCGCGCGTCCTTCGGACAAAGCGTTGCGAATTGCACTGGACGCCGAACTGGCTGCGCAACGGTTCTACAAGCGGGTAAGGGAGCTGACGTCCGATCCTGATCTGAAGAAGCTCTACTCTGAACTCGCGGACTTCGAAGACAATCACACCGAGTTTCTGCAGAAGAAGTTGGCGGAGGCGCCCACTCCGCCATCGTCTTCGGACCAATCCTAGCCCGCTGTAGTCCTGCCACCCAACAACGTGAGCACTTCCCCGGTGATGTAGCTGGAATCTCCCTCCGAAGCGAAGAAGACGTACGCCGGCGCCACTTCTTCAGGCTGCCCGGCGCGCTTCATGGGAGTGTTTGCTCCGTGCTGCGCAGTTTCTTCCGGCTCGAAATCCGACGCGACGAGCGGCGTCCAGATTGGACCCGGGGCAACACAGTTAACGCGAATCTGACGGGAGACCAGATTCTGCGCCAACGATTTCGTAAAAGCGTGGATGGCTCCCTTTGTCGCGGAGTAGTCCAGCAACTCTTTATGGCCGTCCAGTCCGGTGATCGATCCAGTGTTGACAATCGCACTTCCCGGTTTGAGATGCGGGATCGCGGCCTTCGCCATATGGAAATATCCATAAATGTTGGTGCGAAATGTGTGGTCCCATTGCTCTTCGCTGATCTGCTCGATATCTTCCTGGCTGTTCTGGAAAGCGGCGTTATTCACCAGAACATCGAGTCGGCCGTATTCGTCTATTGTGTCCTGGACCGCGCGCTCGCAGAACTCCGGGTCGGTAACATCGCCGGGAATGAGCAGGCATTTCCTGCCATGCTCCTGCACCGCTTCGCGAGTCTGTTCGGCATCGCTCTGCTCCTGCGGCAAGTAGATGATGGCGACATCAGCTTTTTCGCGTGCGTATAGGACAGCCACCGCTCTGCCAATTCCTGAGTCGCCGCCCGTAATCAGTGCCACTTTCCCTTCCAGTTTGCCCGCAGCCCGATACCGAGAGCCCTCGTACCGTGGCTGCGGCTCCATTTCGCTTTGCAAGCCCGGCTTCTGCAACTTGGCTTTCATATAGGGCGGCCGCGGCTCCTGTGCAGGGCCGGTTGTAGTCGAACGCGAGGGAAACTCATGGACTTCCGCCCGCTTCTTCGGTCCATTATTTCCGCTGGAACTGCTCTTGGAGGACGGCTTCACGGAATTTTTGCGTGGCATATTCAGTCCTGAACAAGATTTTCGCTCTGCGACATTCGGATGCCAACAGCAGTTTTCGCGCGGCCTGCAGTCAGTTCTCAGAACCAGCTCAGGCCACACGTTCCAATGCGCTACTCAGCAGCGATTTCAGAGTTCGGGCATTCTGCGCTGCATACGCGGCCTGATCGTTATCGAAATAGACATAGATGGCCTTCAACTCAGCCGACCATTCCACAATGCGCTCGGCCCAGCGCTCCAGCTGCTGGTGCGCGTAGCTGCCCTGGTAAGGACCTTCCGGACCGTGCAGGCGAATGTAGGTCCAGTCGGCAGTGATTTCGATGGGAGCATGCCGCCCCGCAAGTTCGAAAACACAGAATGCCGCGTTGTGATTGCGCAGAACGTTGTAAACCTCCGGTACGTGCCAGCTGTGCTCTCGGAACTCGAAGGTGTAGCGATGCTGCTTCGGCAGCACGGAAAGAAACTCATCGAGCCGTGCGAGATTCACCGGCCAGTGCGGCGGCAACTGAAACAGGATCGGCCCGAGTTTGTCACGTAACTCCTCAGCACGCGGCAGGAAGTTCTCGAGCGCATTCTGCGGGTCCTTCAACTTCTTCATATGCGTGATGAAGCGCGAAGCTTTTACCGCGAAGCAGAAGTCCGCTGGAGTTGCCTCGCGCCACGCTGAAAATGTTTCGGCTGCCGGGAGCCGGTAGAAGCTGTTGTTAATTTCGACAGTGTCGAAGTGGCGAATGTAGTGAGCAAGCATGCGGGAACCCGGCGTCTTTGCCTCATAGAACGGACCGCACCAGTGTTTGTAGTGCCAGCCGGACGTTCCCACGCGGATCTCACACGTGTTGTTCATGACTACTTCAAATGGAGTCGGTTTGCAGGCTCTCAGGTTGTGCGATTCGACTGAGCAACCTGTCTGATCACTGAACGTGTCCAACCTTGGATTGGAGGAACGGATGCGAAGACTAAGCACGCGAAAAAGATCGGGGAGAGGATTCGGCTGGGGAGTGCTGGTAGGTGTCGGCGCGAGTGCGGCGGTGTGGCTGATTCCAGAACTGATTGGCCGAGCGCGTAGCAGCCACATCATTCGCCTGCAGAAAAGCATTCAGATCGGGGCGCCGGTGAAGGAGGTCTTTGATAGCTGGCTGAATGTGCAGAACCTCCCGCGAGTATCGAATGACGTGCAGGAAGTTCAGCACCACGGTGCCATGACGCACTGGAAAGTCGGCCTGGGAGCAGCGAATCTGGAGTGGGATGCCCGGATCGAGCAGCTGATTCCGAACGAGGCAATTGGCTGGAAATCCCTGAACGGCCCGAAGCACACAGGACGAATCACATTTGCTCCAATCGGAGATGACACCGTGGTGCAGGTCACGATGAATTATGCGCCGCCATTGCGC
>CAZBCQ010000006.1:3467-21897 GCA_964490255.1 uncultured Terriglobales bacterium
AATCGGAGATGACACCGTGGTGCAGGTCACGATGAATTATGCGCCGCCATTGCGCGTGTTTCGGCCATTCATAGCGCCAATGACCGGACGCATCGAGGGTGTCATCGAGCGTGTACTGCGTGATTTCAAAGCGGCAGCGGAAGGACGCGGCCCGGGTAGGCAGCGGATGCCCTCGGAAAGTGTTGGTCCCGGCACCTCAACAGCTCAACGCAACATTGCGCGCGCCACCGGGACGGGCGAAACCACACCGGATACAGTGGATCGCTTTGGAAGCCGGGCAAACCCAGTGGAATACACGCGCCCGCCCGAAGCGAAATACTAGTTCGGCGTCGTCATGTCGTGCGGAAAGGATTTGAACGTTACTTCTGTAGATTTTGCTGAGGTCTTTTTGTTGTTGTCTTCCGTGTATTGAATGAGGGTGCCGCGGATCAGGGCATATCCTTCGGCGCCCGGCTGTTTCGTCTTGTCGGTTGAGACCTTCCCTTTGAACTCAAACCATACGCCGTGTACAGGCTTGGTCGTGAAGCTGAGCTTTTCGCCGGCATACTCGCCCTTCGCGAACGAGTGATCCAGAAAAGCGCCGCGGTCACTCTCGAGATCGCCATAGCGCGAAATAAATCCGGTGAGCCGGTTCCCTTCCTCGAAATCAATCTCCACGAACTCCCCTTCACGAAGAAAGCTGTACATGCCGGAGAGGGGGTCGGGATGGTACACCGAGTCGCCAGTCGCTTTTGGCGGCTCCTGCGAAAACAACATTGAGGTCATTAGCAAGAAGGAGAGGAAAGAAAGGAAACGGGGCATAGGGATTCCAGCTCACATTAAAACATGGATTCGCCCGGTCACACCTTATTTGCTGGAACTGGAGGACTCTTCGGCAGGGATCGGGAACTTGAAAACGTGAACTCCGGGCTCCACTTCCGGCACGCTTCCATCGTTGACCATCACCTGCTGAGGTTTACCCTGCACCGCAACACGAGTCGTTTCCTTTTGCTTCGGACCCACCTGCAGTCGCGCCGAGCTCTCTCCATGCTCCCCGCGCACGATGACCGGCACGTTCGCCGTGGCTGTGCCCTGGTTCTCCACGGTGACCGCCACGATGAAGGACCCGTTTAGCGTTTCACGAGGAGTCGCTGCGTCGATGCGGAGATCGGGCAGTCCGCGGTCGCGATACACCCAGTCGTCGAAAAACCATTCCAGGTTCTGCTTCGTCTCCGCCTGGAGCAGCCGCTGCATGTACGACTGCTCCTTATCCTTCTCGGGGCGATAGCCCAGGATCGCGGCTTCAAGAGCATGGTCGCCCAACATGTCCCGCAACATCCACCAGACGTACATACCTTTGTTTCGATAAATGTTGTCATCCACGGTGTTCGCCAGCGCGTTGGCAGCAGGGTTCGCGCTGGAAGTGTCACTCTGATCGATGAGAAGCGCCGGCAACCGCGCTTGCAGGTAAGCGATGGCGGCTTTCCGTCCGTCCTGCCGCTCGCGTTGTAACGCTTGCGCAAAATGTGCTAAGCCTTCGTCGATCCACGGCCGCGGTGACGCGAACGACGCGTGCACCCAGGTGTGCGCCATGGTGAGTTCGGTCACGCGTGGATCCATTTTGAAAGGCGCTATGAGCGTGGTTCCGCTCTCGAAGGGATTTCCATTCGGCACAGGCAAGTCGATGACCTGTAGGGTCGAACGTGGGTCGCCGAACCACTCCGTGATCATCGGGCGAACCTTCTCCGCAGCCAGCGCAAAGTCCTCGGCATCGCCCTTCGTTTCGCCGAGATAGTATAAGTTCATCTGCGGGCGTTGGAGCACCTGAAATTCACCAAGAGCGAGCATGGGAACCATATTGCTGAGCGGCGCAAATCGGAAGCTCGAGCAACCGGTGTTCGCGTCCTCCTGCTCCGAGTCGGCGCCAATGCCTTCGAACTCGCCATTGCTGAGCACTGTCAACCGATGGTCTTGCGGAGCAATCCAGCATGCCTTCAGACGCATCTGCGAGTTCTGCTGTCGTAATTGCCACTTGCCGACCGCGGACGACAGTTCTCCAGCGGACAAGTTCACTGCGGGCATTGCCACCGGATACCACAGAACATAACCAACGCCGCGCAACGCCGTGAATGGCTGGCCAATTTGATCCCACTCGCTCGCATCCGCTGCAGACTGCGGCGTTTTCAGGCGTTCCAAACGGTCGGTGCTCACTTCAATATTGCCGCTGTACCCGACCGCTAATTCAATGCTCTGTTTCGACGCGACCGCGTTCGGAAGCTTGATATTGGCTTCATTCGCAGCGCCAGTGTGATCAATGTCCGTGTTGTACGGTTGCGCAATGTATTCCAGCTCCTGACCATCCAGCTCGATCATGCGCCAGTCGAGCGTAGATGAGATCTGGAGAGCGAGGTTCTTCTGAGGCTCCGTTGAATCATTGCGCAACGTGATCTTGCCGCGAGCGGCGAGTTGGTGACTCTCAGGATCGAGTCTGACCTCGAGGTCGTACTTTGTGAAGGTGAAGGCATTGCGGTCGAGCGCGAAAGACGACGCTGCACCGCAGAGGACACACAAGAGGATGGAAGTACGAAGTAAGAAGTTTGAAGTCAAAACGGGTACATCCACGATGTATGAGCTAGTCTTTCTTTCTATCGGGCTTGGTGCGTCGCTGGCGGGCGACTTCGTACATTACGATTGCAGCAGCGACGGACACATTGAGCGACGGCACCTGGCCGAGCATCGGAATCGAAACCAGGAAATCGCACTTCTTCCGAACCTGCTCGTGCAAGCCTTTGCCCTCGGCACCCAGCACCAGCGCGCACGACATCCGGTAATCCACCTGGTCGTAGGCTTGCGAGCCGCGCTCGTCGAGACCGACCGTCCAGATATTCTTTTCTTTCAACTCTTCGAGCGTGCGGCCGATATTGGTGACGCGCGCAATCGGCAGATGCTCGCTCGCTCCCGCCGAAGCCTTGGCGACTGTGCCGGTCACACCAACCGCGCGGCGTTCCGGAATGATCACGCCATCCGCACCGGCGCCGTCTGCTGTCCGAATAATCGCACCAAGATTGTGTGGATCTTCCACACCATCCAGCAGCAGAACAAACGGCCATTCGCCGCGCTGCTTAGCCAGCACTTCATCTAAATCCGCGTACTGCTTAGCTGACGCAACGGCAATCACGCCTTGATGCGCCGATCCCGGCGCGAGCCGGTTCAGTTGCTCGCGCGGAAGTTGGCGTACCGGAACGCCCAGTTCGCGACACGAGGTCACGATCTTATGGATGCGCAAGTCATGGCGCTCGGGCGAAACGGCGATGTAATCGAACGAGCGTCCGCGGGCCTTCAGGGCCTCAGCCACCGCGTTAATTCCAAAGATCACGCTCACCATCTAAGTGTACGCGAACCGCTGAAAATGCGCCTTCTGCTAGACTGAATGCAACCACTGTCCTCTCGAGGTGAGCTTGCTGGACGTCTTTATCCTTTCTGCGGTTCGAACTCCTATCGGCAAGTTTGGCGGATCACTAGCATCACTCAGGGCAGCAGACATGGGCGTTGTGGCCGCCAAGACTGCGATGGAACGCGCCGGAGTCCAGCCCGATCAGATCGAAGAAACAATTTTCGGCAACGCACGCCAGGCCGGAGGGGGCCCGAATCCCGCGCGCCAGATTTCCATTCGCAGTGGCGTTCCGCAGTCTGTTCCGGCGTTCACAGTGAACATGGCTTGCGCGTCGGGGATGAAGAGCCTCGCTCTCGCCGTGCACGAGATCGCCGACGGGAACCTGGATTGCGTTCTTGCGGGCGGAACGGAGTCCATGTCGCGCCTTCCTTATTATGTGGAAGCTCGTTGGGGATTCCGGCTGGGGAATCAAGAACTAATCGACGGCATGTATCGCGACGGATTTTTCTGCCCGATGGCGAAGATGGTGATGGGCGAGACTGCCGAGGTGCTCGCCGAACAGTACAAAATTTCCCGCGAGGAGCAGGACGAGTTCGCACTCTGCTCCCAAAAACGTGCTGAACAGGCGTTGAAGACCAATCGCTTCGAGAGTGAAATCACACCGATCACCATCGAAACCAAAAAGGGCCCCCAAGGGTTCGCGGTCGACGAACATCCGTTTCTCGGTGCGACTCTCGAGAAGATGGCGAAGCTGTCGCCCGTATTTTCGAAGAGCGGTACGATCACGGCGGGCAATTCTTCAGGGATTACGGACGGCGCGGCCGCAATGGTTCTCGCCAGCGAAGAATTCATTTCGAAAAACAACTTGAAACCGCTCGCCCGGATCATGGGAACGACTTCGGCGGGTGTCGATCCGCGAACCATGGGCATCGGGCCTGTACCCGCGATCCACAAACTCGAAAAGCTAACCGGGCTGAAGCTGGCTGATTTCGATCTCGTCGAATTGAACGAAGCCTTCGCGGCCCAGGTCCTTGCCTGTGATCGCGAACTTCATTTTGACCGCGATCGCTTGAACGTCAACGGAGGCGCAATCGCACTCGGCCATCCCATCGGCTGTACCGGAACGCGCATTACCGTGACACTCTTGCACGAGATGATGCGGCGAGGTTCGAAGCGGGGAGTGGCGACACTGTGTGTCAGCGGCGGTATGGGAATGGCTCTCGCGCTTGAGAGCCTGCCTGGCTAGTCTGCCCTAAAAAGAAAATCGCCACCCGGTTAGGTGGCGAGTTCCTTGTTTGACCGTTTTCCGTTCTTTTGGCGGCTGGTCAACCTACCACGTATTCCGGTCCTGTTTGGCCGGTTGCCTGGCAGGCGGAGGCTGGATTTTCCAGAGGAGCATTTCAGCTCAAATCCAAAATCACCTGCGGCATTGTGAGTCGCAATGACGGCGTTTACCGTCTCGCACTCGCGTGCGTATTGCCTGTCACTTATGCACGCTGCGAGCCAAATCGCCGAGCCCGTGCAGACACGGAATTCCACGGATTTTCAGTGGTTTAACTCACTTCCCGAATCGGTCACGAGTCCCGGTGTGCAACTTGATGCACATTCTGGGAGCGGCTACTCCCGTAAGTAGACTCAGGTTCGGCGGAACGCGTATTGCGCCGCAACTTGGCCGACTCTGGCCAGGCGGACCAGTCTATAAAGAGGAGTGACAAATTTCGGCAGCTGGACGGCCTCCCAATCGCCGACGCCCGGGGTGAACAGAAATCGCGAGATGTGCCGAATGCGGTCAGTCCTCTGCTCACGGGCGAGCAGCATGTAGCGATGCCATCCCGTATATGAAGGCTGTGTCAGGTCCTGCATATAAGTGATCGACTCGTCAGCGAGTCTCGCGATTTCGCGGGTCCCGCGTACACCGTTTTCGATCTCTTGCGAAAGTGAAACGCCAAACAGTTTCTGCGCGAGAAGCACCCCCAACAGCAAAATGCCTTCCGTCCCGCATGCTTTCGCGCGTGTGCTCAACGCTGTCCAATCCAGCGCCGGCGACTTGCGCATGAGCCGAGCGACATCTGCGATCCACAAGAGGCGATTCCACGCGTGCTTCCAGCCGTGAATGCAGAGAATTAGCAGCAGATCTTCCGGCGCGAATGTCAGCGTCGGCTGACCACCAAATTCCGCAGGCTGCGCGCGCTGCCAGCATGTGTCCATTGGCAGATCTACCGCGAAGCACTTGGGCGCGATTCCCCATTGCAATTCGACAGGTGGCATTCCGGATTTGTTCAGTTGCAATTCCACCGCTGCCGGGAGCAATTTCTGCCAGCCGACTTCTGGCTCTGGCATGTATCCGCACGAGCGCAGCACGTCGACCGCCCGACCCACCTGCGCCGGTCGGACCAGCAGATCGATGTCCATCGATTGCCGTAGCGTGAAGTTTCCCCACAACTCCGCCGCAAGCGCGGGCCCCTTGAACGGAATGCATTCCACTTGCGCGTGGTTCAGGCTTCGCAGGACTCGAACCAGTTCACCTGACAGCGCCAGTGTTCCCTCCAGTGCGCGTCGACTGGCCTCCTGAAGTTCGAAGCGCACGCGCTCCGGCACGCTGGAGACTTGTCGCAACAGTCTTGGCGCCAGCACTGGAATCATGCCATGAAATTTCGCAGTTGCGAGCAGATAATCCCAATCCAGCGCAGGATCCGTAAGCAGGTCGCTGATCTTCGCTTGATCGTTATAAGCGACCTCTGCCAGCAGCCGGAACTCGCGACGTAGATTTGTCTCGCACTGCTGCAACCGAGGCACAACGGGGCGCGGCATGGTCGTTGCCATCATTCAGTTCCTCGCCGAGTAGTGTGACAGCGCGTTTATGGCGGCTTCTTCCGCCGATACACTCACGGCAATCGCACACATCACCAGGAATAGCGAAGCGTTCGAAGGAATATGGAAGTTGAAATCCACCAGGCTATGCATGAGCACCCCAGTGATTCCTGCCAATACGGCGATGAGTCCCGCTGAATCGGTAGACCGCCCTCCCGGCCGAAGCCGTCTGCTCGTGTTGCGATACACAAGTACCAGGAACCAGAGCACGAGCCCAGTTCCAATCACTCCAGTCTCACTCAGCAATTCCAGGTAATCGTTATGTGCATGATTGATCACCGAATCCACCACGAAGCTCTGATAGCGCGGGTAAACGAGGGAAAACGTGCCGGAGCCGTAGCCAATGATCGGACGCGACCACCACATGTGCAGCGTGTCTTTAAAGATGGACACCCGGTTGGCATCTTTCATGTCTGTCAGGCGATGCACCACCGGGTCCGAGCCCACCCACACGATTAGAACCGCAAGCACAGCTGCGATCACCCCAATCGCCGCAAACGATTTAGCGCGGTGCCGGATGCGGCTGAGAAACACGGCGATGAATACCAGCTCCGCTCCTAATGCGGCCATGCCGCCTCGCGAACGGCAGAGAAAAACGCTAACTGCCATCAGCGCTCCGGCCCCGAGAAGAGGAAGCCGGCGTTCCGGACGCTGCGACAGGCAGAGCAGGAACGGAAGCGGCGCCAGCATTTCCATCAGCCCCGCATAGTGGTTTCGATTCACAAATGGTCCGTAGATCTGCGCCGCAATGCTTGACGGCTGGAACGTCCAGTAGATCGCCTTGGTCCCGCTCACATCCTGGATCATGGCGAAGACCGCAAGCATGGCGCCGAAGGCAGCGAGTGCCGTCAAGAAGCGCCGTAGCCGTTCGGGATTCCCAGCAATGGTGGCGGCCGGCAACATCAATAAGAGATACGAGGTGTAGGTCAGCCAATCCTGACCCGTCTGATAGCGGTAGACGGTGATCGCGAATATCCACTGAGCCCCGACCCACAACCCGAAGAGCACGAGCGGCAGAAACGCAGAAGGAAACTCAATTTCCCGGGAGATAATTTGCCGCGCCGCCCACAAGAAGAAGAGAAGCACCCCGCCCGCGCGAATGCCAAAAACTCCCCATGCCTGCATCGCGCCAAACGACAGTACTGCAGCGATCAGCAGCGCAAGCAAGCCAATCTCAAGTGCAGTATCAAGCCTCGTCAGACGCGCCGTCTGCCTACTGCGTGCACGCTCCTCCGGCAATTGCGCTTCGATCAGAAACGGTGCGGGCTGCACATGCGTGGTCGTCATCGGCTCTGCACCAGTTCAATGTCATCGATCCAGATCTTGCCGCGGATTCTGCCATTCGGCGGACTTCTAACAATGCTCAATTCCAAGAGCTTTGTGCCGGGACCCGTACTGAATTCACCGCTGATCGGTCGCCACGGAAAAGATCCCAGGACGTCATCGCTGCTGAATACCGCTTGATTCGTTGTTGGGTCGGAAAATGCGAAACGAGGACCGTTCGCAGCTTCAATGCTGTCGGCTCGGATCCACGCGGAGAACGAGTATCGGGCGCCAGGCTGGACGTAGATAAACTCCTTCAGACCGCTAGAGACGGAATCATTCGCGTCGAAGCTGATCGCGAGAGCGCGACTCCCAGAGTGAAATTCGGCTGTGTCCACCGAGACGTCGATTCCCTCAACCGGCTTGTAAATCCAGTCGAAGCCGCCATTCAGAATGCTGCGCTCAAATCCCGCGTTGACGATCAGGTTCCCCTTTGTATTGCGCTGTGCTAATTCGGAATCGCGCAATGCAAGCTGTTGCCAGGCTTGCTGCGCGCCATCTGCATTGCCGTGCGCGAGTAGCGCATCAACATAGAACAGAGCATCCTTGGACTCAAACGGCTCCTTGCTCTCTATGATCTTCTGCCAGACCAGCTCCGATGATGGCCACTCGTTCTTTTGGACCAGCAGCTTAAGAAGAGCGAGGCGGGGCGCGGCAAGTGGGGGAAGGGCCTTCGCTATTAATTCGTCAGGGTTGGGATCGTGGAACCAGATGTTCGGAAGCAACTGTGCCGCCCAATCGGGACGCTTCTGAAGCGCCAGTCGATAGAGCGGCAAAGCACGATCAACTTCGTTGCTGTTCGCATAAATCGTCGCGGTGTTCAGCGCAATGTGCGCGTCAGTTGGGTCGGCACGAAGAGCAGCCTCCAGAGTGCGCCGTGCGTTTACGGGATTTCCCGCCTGTGCGTACGCATCGCCCAATGCGGTCCAGCAAGTCCCATCGTGCGGATTCAGTCGAACTCCGGTCTCAAGATAAGGAATTGCAGAGCGAGGATCGTGCCGGATGATCGTCTGGTACGCGCCAAGATTGCACGGCCACTCGGCATTCGTGGGCTCGAGCCTTGATGCACGCAGCCAGTCACCTGCCTGCGCAGCAGACCACGCGATCAGCGTTCGACTGCTGGAAAAGAGGATGAATGCGCCCAAAAGCAATGCGGCAACAGCGACTCCGGCCTTGCGAAAAGCGGAATTGAGCTTCACGCGCATATTCGCAAACACCCGCGATTCGTCGACAGACCGAATCAAGCGCGGGTGCGCTCTACCTCGCTATAACGGCCGTAGCCACCGTACTTGGATCCGTAGTAGTAGCAGTTGTCGAAGTCAGGCGCGTTCACGTCCACGCCGTTCATCACGAAACCCATGACGTGCGCGTTCACCTGCTCCAGCAGATCGCAGGCGCGACGCAGCGCCGCCTTCCGAGTCGAGGCCGCGCGAATTACCAGCACAACCGTGTCCGCCTGTACGGACAGCAAAACGGCGTCGGTAACTGACAACGCCGGAGGACTGTCAATCACGATGTGATCGTACCGTTCACGCCACTGCGCCAAAAGGTTTTTCATCGTGTCGGAATGCAGCAACTCAGCGGGTTGCGGCGGCAGCAGGCCAGCCGGGAGCACCGTCAGGTTCGGTATGTCAGATGACGTTAACGTCGACTCTTCGAAGCTACTGCTCCCCGCGAGAAGCGTGCTCAAGCCTACCTTGCTGTCAATCCCGAACACGCGATGGACGCTTGGACGCCGCATATCCGCGTCGACCAGCAGTACCCGTGCTCCCTTTTGCGAGAGCACAATCGCCGTATTGATACTGGTAGTCGTTTTGCCTTCTTGCGGAAGAGCGCTCGTCACCAGAATCACTTTCGGCGGAGCGCCACTCGAAGAGAGCAAAATCGAGGTTCGCAACGCACGATAGGATTCCGCGATGTCCGAGCGGGGACGCTTTTGCGACGCAAGCTCTATGTCGGTGCCTTCTTCTCTCTTTCCTTCCCCACGCGATGGCAACGCTGTTCGTGCTTTCGGCGTGAGCCGGCGGATCGCAGACTCCGGGCTCTCTCCAGGAATGATTCCCAGGGATGGTATACCGCACAGTTGTTGCGCTTGTTCCGGAGTCCGCACAGTGTTATCCAGGGACTCCAGCACAAACGCCAGCACAACTCCGCCGACCAATCCCATCGCAAGCGCCAGCATCACATTGCGACGGCGGTCAGGCCGCGCCGGACTCAATGGCACGCGGGCGGGATCGACGATACGAATATTGCTGGAACGCAGCCCCGCGGAAACGCTCGCTTCTTTCAGTCGCTGCAACAGACCTTCATAGAGCTGCCGGTTGGAATCCACGTCGCGACGCAGCAGCGTGTACTCGATCGCGCTTTCGTTCAGTGTGTTTGCCTGCTGCTTCTGCTGATCCATCGCAGCGCGCAACATGCTCTCGCGCTGAGCCGCTGTCAGATATTCGCCCTTGATGCGTCCCGCAAGTTTGTCAACCTCGGCCTGCGATGCCTTTTGTACCTGTTTCAGCTGATTGTTCAGCTCAAGAATATGCGGGTGTGCCAGACCCAAGTGAACTTCTGCCTGCGCGATCTGCGTTTTCAGATCCACTTCCTGCGCATGCAGCTTTGCGAGCAGGCTGGATGAATCCAGGTTGGAGAGCAGTTCTGCATTGCCATTCGCAATCAGACGGTAGCGGGCTTCCTTCTGTATGCGGTCCGCCTCCGCTTCCGTGAGTTCGCGATTGAGTTCATCGAGTTTCTGAGTGACGATGTTCTGCTTCTCGTCGATGCCAAGAATCCCGTGCTCTCTCTGGTATCGAACCAATTTCTCCTGGGACGCTTCCACCTTGAGTTGCAAATCCGAAAGTTGCTTCGAAAGCCAGTCTGAAGTCTGCATCGCCGACTCGAAGCGCGTCTTAAAATTCTGCTCGATGTAAACGTTGACCAGCGTGTTTACGACCCGCGCGGCGAGCTGCGGGTCGGAATTCGTAAAGCGGATTTCAAGGATGCGTGTCTTGGGAACCTGAGTTATTTGCAATCCGCCGTGCATGAAGCCGATCAGCGCGGCTTCCTGGCGCGGGTCTGCCGCAGGTGCAGCCAGCACATCTGCGGACTTCTCTTTCACCGGCATGAATGCTGGATCTTTATCCAGTTGCAAAGCTTTCGCCGTGGCCAGCGTGATCGCATCGCTCTCGAGAATTCTGGTCTGGGTATCGAGCGTTAACTGGTAATCAATGTCGTCGTCCGTGAGCGCATCCACACCGTTCTTAAAACCCAGCGCGTCTGCGTTTTCACGATTGATCGCGATCCTGCCCAGCGCGTCGTACTCCGGCTTGGTGCGCAGAGAAACGATGACGGCTAGGACGACGGTGAGCGCAACTGTGGCGAGAATTGTCCAGCGATGCTTGCGCAGGATGGGAAGGTACTGCAGCAGTCCATTGTCTTCTTGTACAAGGTTTACGTAAGCGGCTTGCGGGTACGCGGGCCACTGCCCCGGAGGCTCCGTATACGACGATACCTCTGCCCGAAATGGCGGACTGAGACTGCTATGCACTTTCATTCACCCACACCGTCACCCACGGTCCCGATGAAACACCTGTACCCAGATTCCACACTGGGGAGCGGCTGGATTCTAGCATCCGAGAGCGACTCTATTACGAGGAGGAAGCGTACTAGTAACCCGTGTTTGCGCTACGGAATGCTGCATACTCGAACGGAAGTTCCAGCTCTTCGTGCCGCTTCGAGATAATGCGCGCATCTGCTTCGTCAGTACGCTGAGCGAACTCGGCGGAGCCGAGGTCTGTCTGCTCGATACCATCGAGGTCTTGCGCGAGCGTCATCCGGAATGGCAAGTCTCGTTGGTCGTTCCCGGAGACGGCTCACTCGCATCACGCGCGAGAGAACTCGATGTTCAGGTAACGGCAATTCCGCTTCCCGCGTCGCTGTCTCGGCTCGGCGATTCGCAACTTAAGCGCAGCTTTCAGTCCAGTAGTAAGGTCAGCCTTGCAACCAATCTGATTTCGACGATCCCGGGGCTTGCGGCGTACCGCCAGAGCCTTCGCCAGTGGCTGCGATCCTGCAAGCCCGATGTGCTCTACGCAAACGGCTTCAAAGCGCAGATGGTTGCCGCGTTGGCGAAGCCGCCTTCAAGTCGATTAGTGTGGCACACGCATGACTACGTTTCTTCGCGTCCGATTGTCGCCAAGCTGTTTCGCCATTACGCGCGACGCTGCGACAGGCTGATTGCGAACTCCAGAAGCGTTGCCGAGGATATCCGCTCTGTGCTCGGCTCGAATCCAACCAGGCCCGTCGACGTCATCTACAACGCAGTCGATGTGGATCGCTTCTCGCCTCGCGGCGAGCGTCTCGATCTCGACCGCTTGAGTGGCATGGAACCGGCTCCGGCTGGAAGCATCCGCGTCGCATTCATCGCGACCATGGCTTGGTGGAAAGGACACCGGACTTATCTCGAAGCGATTTCGCGTCTGCGTAGCTTGCCAATTCGTGCCTATGTGATTGGTGGTCCGATCTACCGCACAGCGGGTAGCGAGAGTTCGCTTACCGATCTGCGCGAAGACGCGAAGAGGCTCGGTATCGACAATCGCGTAGGTTTCACTGGATTTCTCCCGGAGGTCGCCGCTGCCATTCGCTCGGTCGATATCGTCGTTCACGCGAGCACGCGGCCAGAGCCGTTCGGGCGCGTTCTAATCGAGGCCATGGCATGCGGGAAGCCGGTGATCACAACCGGGCTCGGAGGATCCGCCGAAATTGTTTCGGCAGGACCAGGCACTCTGAAATTTTGGCCCGGAGAGGCGGACGACCTTGCGAAGATGATTTCGAAACTCGTTCTCGATGCCGCGCTGCGCCACAGCCTCGGTGAGTCGGCGAGAAAGACTGTTATCCGGCACTTCGGACGCGAACAACTCGCTCTCAACTTGGACCGGTTCCTAAACTCCGTCGCTCCTGAGGTCCGGCCGACGGCGATCGAGCCTGCACGTCCTCTGGAGGAGAACGCTCTGGTCTCCGGCATCTAGACACAATGCCCCTGGCACTCTGCATAATCGCCGCCGCCGTCACCTACTATGCGGGACGCCGCTCGCTGGTGGCAGGACTGTTGAGCGTTTTCGGAATTGGATATGTCTACGGCATTCTGCGCGCCAATCTGCAGTCTGCCGCAATCTACATGCTCTTTGACTCTGCAGTTATTGGCCTGTACGCGGCGCAATTCAGCACAATGAAGCAGCAGTTTATGTCCGAGGATGGCAGGCATCTGAAGCATTGGGTGCTCCTGCTGACGCTTTGGCCAGTAATCCTGTTCTTCATTCCCCTGCAGGATCCTTTGATCCAGGTGGTCGGATTGCGCGGCACCGTTTTCTTTCTTCCCATGATCCTGCTCGGAGCGCGACTCACCCGCGAGAAGTTGTATCCACTCGCGCTTGGAGTTGCTGCGCTGAACGTCCCGGTGCTCCTTTTGGCGATTGCGGAATACACGCTCGGCATTGAGCGCTTCTTCCCGCGCAATGTTCTCACCGAATTGATCTACAGCAGCAACGATGTCGGATCACTTGGCGCATATCGCATTCCTTCGAGTTTCCCCAACGCGCATGCTTACGCCGGCACCATGGTCATGACGCTGCCTCTGCTGTTGGGCGCGTGGGTACAGCATCATCATCGCCGGTCACAGCAGGCGCTGCTGATGGCCGGCATCATCTCCGCCGTGCTCGGTGTGTTCTTCAGCGCTGTGCGAACGCACTTCATTGTCATGATTGTCGTGTTGGCCGTCTTTATCCTGTCCACACGAGTTCGCCCCGGCCTGAAACTCGTATTCACGATGTTGCTGATCGGCGTAGGGCTACTCGTCGCCCAACAGGATCGATTGCAACGTTTCGCCACGCTGCGCGATACGCACTACGTCGAGCATCGGGTACACAGCAGCGTCAACGCAAGTTTTCTGGACGCATTGCAGCAGTTTCCCTTCGGCAACGGACTGGGCGGTGGCGGCACCAGCATTCCAGCGTTCCTGCAGGGTCGACTTCATGCATCCCTGTTCATCGAGAATGAGTATGGCCGCACACTCCTCGAGACGGGAATTATCGGCCTCGCATCGTGGGTCGCTTTTTTGCTTTGGTTTGTTACACGACGAAATCATGCGCGACGCGATCCCTGGACGGTCGGCCGCCGCATCGCGTGGTATGCGTGCGTCTGCTGTTTCGCTCAAGGACTGGTAGGAGTAGGGCTGCTTTTGTCGATTCCGTGCTCCGTCATGTTCTTGATGTCGGTGGGGTGGGTTGCCATTCCGCAAAATGATGAGCCTGCTCTGAAACCGATACCTTTCCAGCGCGCTCGTTTCATCGCACCGCGCATCAAGGAATTCGCGTGAATCACTGCGACGTACATCGCGATTCACCCTGCGCCTGAATCTCTTCAGTAAACCGCGCGCATCGATGCGACCTTGGGATTCGTTGCCGAATGTGCAATTCTCAACCAGCCTCGGGACGCGAAGCACGCGGCTTTCATCAGCGAAACGTTTGCAACCCAAGGCCGGTAACGTAATGCTCGCAACCGACAAAGCAATTTCTTTGAACGCCGAGTGCTCCCGTCCGGGCATTGCCGAGCCGGTTTTCGATACGCCTTATCTCACCATTCTGCCCTCTTCCGGCAGGCCAAGTCTCGACCTCAAAGAAGTCTGGCAATATCGCGAGCTTCTCTATTTTTTGATCTGGCGCGACATCAAGTTGCGTTACAAGCAGACGGCGCTGGGCGCGATCTGGGCGATCATTCAGCCGCTCCTGCCCATGCTGATCTTCACTCTTTTTTTTGGCCGACTCGCGCACTTGCCTTCGAACGGAATCGACTACTCGCTGTTCGCTTACGCCGGTCTGCTTCCGTGGACATATTTTTCAAACGCCGTCTCTAACAGTTCGTCGAGCGTAGTGGCAAACGCGAACCTCGTCACCAAGGTTTACTTTCCGCGCATGCTGATTCCACTTTCCGGTGTACTGGCTGCACTGGTTGACTTCTTCATCGCCGCCGCCGTGCTGATCGTGATGATGATCTGGGATCGGGTACCGCTCTGCTTGTCGCAGTTGTGGGTTCCGCTCATTCTTCTGGCGATCACGTTGTTAGCGGCGGGAACAGGCATGTTATTTGCGGCGCTGAATGTGCGTTTCCGCGACATACGATTTGCGTTGCCGTTCTTCGTTCAGTTCTGGATGTTCGCCACTCCGGTGATTTATCCCGCCAGCCTGGTGCCCGCGAAATGGCGCTGGCTGCTTGCTCTCAACCCGATGGCCGGCATGGTGGAGGGATTTCGCGCCGCAATCTTCGGAACCACCCTGGACTGGCAGATGCTCGTGATCTCCACCTTCGCTGCCGTGCTGCTGCTGATCTATTCCGCTTATTTCTTCCGGCGCGCCGAAAGAACGTTCGCCGATGTGATCTGATCTATGCGTCCAGCGATTACAGTTGAACAACTTGGGAAGCAATACCAGATCGGCGATCGCGAAATTTACGAGACTCTCCGCGATGCCATCATGCGAAAGTTCAGCTATCGCAGAGAAGCTGGCCGCAAGCCTGTAACGAAGTTCTGGGCCCTGAGCGATATTTCCTTCAACGTTAGGCAAGGCGAGGTTGTAGGCATCATCGGGCGCAACGGCGCGGGTAAATCCACTCTACTGAAGATTCTCTCCCGCATCACGGAACCGACGACCGGGCGGATCGACTTGTACGGGCGAGTTGGCAGCCTTCTCGAAGTCGGTACCGGTTTCCACCAGGAATTAACCGGCCGCGAGAATGTTTTTCTCAACGGAGCGATTCTCGGCATGCAGCGCGCCGAGATCGCGGCAAAGTTCGATGAAATCGTAGCTTTCGCAGAAGTCGAGCGCTTCATCGATATGCCGGTCAAACGGTATTCCAGTGGTATGTATCTCCGCCTGGCGTTTTCTGTCGCGGCTTTTCTGGAATCGGAAATCCTGCTCGTGGACGAAGTTCTGGCGGTGGGAGATGCCACGTTTCAGAAACGCTGTCTCGGCAAGATGCGCGATATCAGCGCCGGTGGCAGAACCGTCATCTTCGTCAGCCACAACATGGCAGCCATCGAATCGCTCTGCACTCGCTGCCTGATGATCTCCCAGGGTAATCTGCTAGCGGATGGAACTCCGCACGAGGTCATATCGCAATACATGGCCACGGATCTGGCTACTCAAGCCACATCTTGTGACCTCCAATCGCATCCCAACCGCCGCGGCGGCATGAAGCGCGTGATGCAACGGGTAACCCTGCTCTCGGAAAAAGGCGTCGCGGTTTCCTCCGTACGCATGGGAGGTTCGCTCTCCGTTCAGGTTGATTTCACCAGTCCCGGGTACCGGATGCGGCCAAACCTTGAGGTGTGCATCAAGAATAGTTTTGGCGTAACTGTTTTCAACGCAAGCAACCGTGTCATCACCCAGTATCAGTTCAAAGATCCGATGGAGCACGGTTCGATCACCTGCACGATGTCCGATCTTCCGCTGGTCGCCGGTCTTTACTCGATCGATCTCTTCTTCGGAGAGGAATACCAGAACCACGATGCGATCTACGATGCCATTTCGTTCGAGGTAACGCCCGCTGATGTTTTCGGCAGCGGCCAGATCCCTACCGCGAATGAAGGCACGATATTCTGGCCTGCTACCTGGAACGTCGGCACAGACGATGTCGCTCAGCCAAACCACAGAGCCTAGAATCGCGCAAGCAATGCGTGATTGGCACATCATCACGTGCGAATACCCTCCCCAGATTGGAGGCGTGAGCGACTACACCGCTTTGTTAGCGCAAACATTGCGCGATTCGGGTGAATCCGTTCACGTCTGGGCACCAGGATCCGAGGAGGATTCAGGCACCGAACCACATGTACACCGTGTGCTTGGAAACTTCGACTCCGCTTCTCTCGCGCGAGCCGATCGTCTGCTTGATCAATTTCCCTCGCCGCGCACTCTGCTCGTGCAGTGGGTTCCACATGGGTATGGCCGCCGTTCGATGAACGTTGGCTTCTGCCGCTGGCTCGCGCAACGCGTCCGGCGACATGGTGACTTGCTGCAATTGATGGTTCACGAACCGTTTCTTGAATTTCGTGGTGTCCGCCAAAGTGCGGCAGCAGCCGTGCACCGCTGGATGGTCTGCACTCTGCTTCACGCTGCCGAGCGCGTATGGCTCTCGATCCCTGCGTGGGAATCAAGGTTGCGCCCCTACGCGCCCTCCAAATTGCGAATGGACTGGCTGCCGATTTCAAGCCCGATTCCGCGCACCGCAACGCAGGAGTCCATCCGCGCCGTGCGCGAAAAGCTCGGGGATCCCTTTCTACTCATCGGACATCTCGGAACATATCCTTCGGCGATCCGCGAAATGCTGGAGCCGACAATGGTCGAACTTCTCCGATCGCACCCGGAGGTGAGTTTCGTCCTGCTCGGCTCAGGCAGTAATGAAGTTCGTTGCGCTCTTCTAGCCAGATCGCCAGACCTGGCGAATCGACTGTTCGCGACGGGTACTTTGCCGAGCGCTGAACTGTCCTCGCATCTTGCCGCGTGCGACTTGTTGATTCAGCCATATCCAGACGGCGCCAGTTCCCGACGATCGAGCCTGATGGCAGGAATATCACATGCGGTTCCTGTCATTACGACATCCGGCCGTCTATCAGAATCTTTGTGGAATGATTCCGGTGCGGTCGCGATTGCTTCGGCCAGCGACCGAATTGAGTTGGTCAATTCAGCGCGGCATCTGATCGACTCCGCTGAAGAGCGCGCTCGTGTTGGAACTGCGGGATTACACCTGTTCCAGGAACGATTTGATTGGGCGCTCGTAATTGCCGCCCTCACCGATGCGAACGCGCGCGAACACAGGCAGCGCGCCGTCGCAATGGCTGCATCGGCATCAGCCTCGATAATCCTTCGACAGTAAAACGCGTCTACAATCCCCGCAATCACTGGCAAGAGCTGGGTCGGGTCGATGCGCGTTGCCGTTGTAACTCATGCTGCAAGGAAGATTGGCGGCGCCGAAACATACATTGAGGCGTTGCTGCCTGCACTGGAGGGCGCCCGCCATCAGGCTGCTGTCGTCTTCGAGTCAGATGGCGACCTCACCCGACCACCGATTCGAATTCCATCGCAAATCCAATGTTGGTCGATACAGGATCACAGCGCCGACGTCGCGCTCATGCGATTGATGGCGTGGGCTCCCGATGCTTTGTACGTGCACGGCCTCAAGAGCGTGGATCTGGAAGCACGCATTCAGCGTATTGCTCCTTCCGTTTTCTACGCCCACAATTTTTACGGCCAATGTATCAGCGGTTCGAAGTGTTATCGGCGTCCGGTGAAGACAACCTGTACTCGTGCCTTCGGACCAGCCTGCCTTGCGCATTATTTTCTACGTGGTTGCGGCGGTCGCAACCCGGTGCAGATGTTGAGGGACTATCAACTGCAAGCGGCACGACTGCAGCTGCTGCACCGGTACGCGCGCGTCCTGACAAACTCGAACTATGTTGTTGCTGAGTTCTCGCGCTACGGCATTCAGGCCGAGTGCGTTCCTCTGTTTACTTCGAAAATTCCTGTGGAACCGCCCGCCATCGGCGAATTCGCTCTTCCCCATGATCGCGATCCGTGGCGCTTGCTTTTCCTGAGCCGCGCCGACCGGCTCAAAGGCGGTGATCTCCTGCTGAAGGCATTGCCTATGCTAGCGCAGACTATCGATCGCCGAATTTCGCTCACGGTTGGCGGAGACGGACCGGCGCTGTCCGAATGGAAACAGCTTGCCGCTACCATTCGGAACGAGCACATCGAAATTGACTTCGTCGGATGGAGTTCGCGCCTCGAGGATCTGTTTGCGAAATCCCATTTACTCGTGATGCCG
>CAZBCQ010000006.1:21997-24136 GCA_964490255.1 uncultured Terriglobales bacterium
ATGGAGTTCGCGCCTCGAGGATCTGTTTGCGAAATCCCATTTACTCGTGATGCCGAGTATCTGCCCAGAGACCTTCGGCCTCTCCGGAATCGAAGCTGGATGCTACGCCGTCCCAGCTGTGGCATTCGCAACCGGCGGGATCCCAGAATGGCTGCACGATGGTGAGAATGGACACCTTGCCGCTACTGATCCGCCAACCCCGGCCAATCTCGCCTCTGCCATCGGTCGTGCCTTATTGGATCGAGACCACTACTTACATTTGCGGGCTAACGCACTGATCCGTGCTCGCGAATTCACGGTTTCGCGGCACATGAATTCCTTGCTCGGTATATTCGAGGAGCTGCTTTCCCGAACCGATGCACCGCAAACCGCGAAGGCGGTCGCCGGGTGAACGCCCTCTTTATCATCCACACGCCAAAAGATCCGCTGACAGCCGTATTCAAAGTGGTCACGGAACATGCTGACGCTCTTCGTGGACGCGGCCATGGCGTGGAGATAATTGCACCCGAGGACTTCGCGATCGCGCGCCTCATGGGGCCGCGTTTCAATCCCTTACTGTTTCCCGTGCTCGTCACAATTCGCCTGCTTCAGGATGGCCGCGATCTCGACCTCATCAAGTTCCACAGTTATAGTGGGTGGCTCTTCGCGCTGCTCCGGCCACTCCGCCGCGTATGGCGGAACATCCACATAGTCACCGAATTCCACGGACTCGAGCCTCTCTACTTTGCTGCAGTTGAGGAAGAAGCGCGGCGCGCACAGCACCGATTGAGTTGGCGTTATCGGCTGATCAATGGCTGGTTCATGAACCACATACTTCGGATCGCGTGCCGTCGTTCCGATCGGGTGCTGTGCTTGAACAGTGGCGAACTGAATTTTCTTGTGAGCAACGGCTGGGCCGCCCCCGCGCGGGTCGCGACGTGTAAGAACGGCGTTCCAGCCGAATTCTTCGAAAGTTCCAGAGAATATCGACGCCATGCGGCAACTCTGCTCTTCGTCGGCCAGTGGACCGAACGAAAGGGCATTCGCTACCTGGTTGAGGCCTTCACGCAACTCACGGAAGAGCATCCGCAAGTACAACTGATCTGCGCCGGAACCTTGCGCAAGGAGCAAGATGTTCTTCAGGATTTTCCTCCTCACATCAGAAGCCGTGTGTTCGTGCATCCGCGAGTCACTCGCGACGAACTGATTCAACTGCACTCAGCGGCAGACATTTTCGTGTTCCCAACCCTCTTCGAAGGTTCCAGCCTCGCCTTGCTGGAAGCGATGGCCAGCGCTCTGCCCATCGTCACCGCTATGGTTGGTGCCGCACCCGACATTTTGCAGGATCAGACGAGCGCCGTTCTCATTCCCACGCGCAACAGCACGGCAGTCGCGAATGCCATACGCAAGTTGATTGGCGATGCCGCAACGCGCGCGCGGCTAGGCGCAAATGCACGCACCGCGGCGGAACACTACCGTTTGGATTTGACTTTCACGGAGAATGCAGCACAACTGGAAGACCTCGTGCTCGGTCCCGCCGAGCCAGCGTTCGTACCGGATCAGATTTCAGCCGCGCCGGTGAGAAGCTGATGGCTGCCCCTGCGCTGGATGCCGGCATCGCTCCTATAGGCCGCGAAGCGTACGACAAGTGGCACGCCGCTTTCTCAACTGATCGCCATGCGAACAGCCCTTGGTATCGCCTGATCAAGACGCATTTACGCCCACAAGATCTCCAAGGCCATCGCATTCTCGAGATCGGCTGCGGGCGTGGTGATTTCACCTGCTGGCTCGCCGACAAATTTGGAAACGCGACCGAAATCTACGGAGCAGATTTCTCTGCTACAGCCGTGCGCAAAGCTCAGGTATTCGCGAAGTCTCGACAGCTTCGCGCGCGCTGGTTGGTCACAGACATTCAATGCATCGCCTCGCCGCCGGAACATTTCGACGTGATCTTCTGCTGCGAAACACTCGAGCATGTTCCTGATCCGCCAAAAGCAATAAGAGAACTTGTGCGTGTCTTAAAGCCCGGTGGGCGCATCTTCGTCTCCACGCCGAATTACGCCGGACTCATGGGTTTGTACCGTGGCTATCTCCGGCTCGCAGGGCGTCCGTACACAGAAGTTGGACAGCCGATCAATCACTTCACAACCCTGCCCAGAA
>CAZBCQ010000006.1:24236-35311 GCA_964490255.1 uncultured Terriglobales bacterium
TACTCTGTGACTTTCGCGAAGAGAACTGGTACAGCATGGACCTCGTCGGCGACATGCTGATGGATCACCTCGCACGCGAGCACAAGAACAGCGTTCATGCACAGCAGATCCTCCCGCGTATGCCTCAACCGTTCGGCCGGACAGCGGACGGCATACTGAAAAACGCTCACCGCGTGATGGGCCGGTTCTTCGCTTATCCGCGAGAGCTTCGAAAGCTCCGCGATCGTTTCGACCTGTTTCACATTATCGACCACAGTTACGCCCATCTCGCGCTCAAGCTTCCGCCGGAGCGCGTCATCATTACCTGTCATGATCTGGACGCCTTTTCGGCTCTGCTCCCCGGATCGCCCGCTGGTTCTCGGATCCGAGCGCAGATGGCTCGACCGATCCTTGCCGGTTTGCAGCGCGCAGCGCGTGTTGTTTGCGCGAGCAGTGCAACGCGTCAGCAATTACTGCAGCATCGCCTTGTCATAGCTGAGCGCACTTCAGTAGTCCACAACGGTGTGCATCCCGCGTTCGCCAGCGCAAAATCCGCTCTCGACGATGCATTCGCAGCATCATTCGGCTTAGGAGAATCCCCCGAGGTACTTCACGTAGGCAGCACAATTGGTAGAAAACGTATACACGATCTGCTGGGGATCTTTGTCAAGCTGCGTGCCAGGATTCCCAGACTACGCTTGCTCAGGGTGGGTGGCGTGTTCACAAACGAACAGCAGCGGCTCGTCCGCAAGCTGGGCCTTACCGATTCCATCGACGTGTTTCCGCACATCGACGCCGCTCGACTCGCCGTGTTGTACCGGCGCGCTCGCGTTCTCATTCAGCCTTCCGAATCCGAGGGCTTCGGTCTTCCTGTTATCGAAGCGATGGCATGCGGCACGCCTGTAATTGCCAGCGACATCCCAGCGCTGCGCGAAGTGGGCGGAAGCGCCGCAGAGTACTGTCCGGTCGGCGACATAGAAGCGTGGACATCGCGAACGCTGGAACTCCTCAGCGAAGACTTGAATCGGCGCGAAGTGCGTCGTCGCACATGCATCGAACAAGCATCGCGATTCAGTTGGAGCGAAAATGCCTCGCGCATGACGGACGTCTATCGTGAGGTGCTTGCTTGGTAACCCAGGCATCCGTTCGGCCCTTCTTTGGAGCTGCTGCCGCCGTTGGCGAGTACGTCGCAGTTCGCCGGCCTCACATTCTTCAGGTCGGAAAATTCTGGCCTCCACACTACGGCGGCATCGAAACTCACCTTCGTGAACTCTGCACCGGGCTCGCGTCGGTCGTCGACATCGATGTTCTGGTTTCGAATGTCGGCCGCAACTACGCGCAGGAGCACGAGGGCGACATGCGGGTGACGCGAATCCCCACATTCGCGCGCATCTCCTCTGCGCCGCTGTCGCCCAGCATGCTGGGATTCCTGCGAGAGAGTCCCGCCGATCTCGTTCATATTCATCTTCCGAATCCGCCTGCGGTCATTGCCTATTTGCTGAGCGGCCATCGCGGAAAGCTGGTAATCACGGTCCACAGCGATATCGTTCGCCAGCGCGTGATGGCCAAGCTGCTGAATCCCACGCTGAACGCATTGCTGCGCCGGGCAGACGCTATCGTCAGCTTCTCTCCCAATCGCGTGGAACACTCTGCGGTGTTGCAGAAGTTTCGCGATAAGTGCCACGTAATTCCCCACGGGATCCCCTTCGAAGAGTACGACCGTTTCGATCGCGCGCAGGTCGAGGAAATCCGTAATCGCTATCGAAAGCCCATCGTGCTCGGCGTCGGACGCCTGGTGTACTACAAGGGATTCGAATATCTGATCCGCGCTATGCGCCAGATTGACGCGCATCTGCTGCTCATCGGCGAAGGTCCGCTTCACCAGCAACTGCTGGAGCAGGTGACGCTTTCGGGTGTGCAAGACAAGGTTTCATTCCTCGGCAACGTGAGCGATTTGCGCCCTTACTACCACGCCTGCGATGTCTTTGCTCTCCCCTCCATCGCCGTCAGCGAAGCCTTCGGAATTGTTCAGCTGGAAGCGATGGCCTGCGCCAAGCCGGTGGTCAACACGCAACTGCCGTCTGGCGTACCGTGGGTTTCGCAAAACGGAGTTACCGGAATCACCGTGCCTCCGTGTGACGAAGACGCGCTCGCAGAAGCGGTTTCTGTACTGCTTTCGCAACCTGAGCTCGCCGCACGTTATGGTCGCGCGGCTCGGCGTCGAGTGGAACACGAATTTGCTAGCGAAAGGATGCTGGCACGCACGCTCAGCTTGTATTCGAGAGTTTTGGGGATCAGCTAGGTTTGCAACAATCGCGGATTAGTGCGGGCCGTAAATTGCCAGGCTGGTAGCAACCTGCATTACGGATTCCATGCTGCGCTTCACCACATTTTTCGCAGCGCTGCCGGGAATGAAAAGGATATCTTCGGGCTGCATCTCCACGTCGTTGGCCCGGGCGGCCATCATCTGTTTCAACGGAACCTGAACCTCGGTCGGTCCTTGCGGCGTGCGCCGGATTATCCGTGCCGAGCCCATCGCCGCCGAGCGATTCACACCCTGCGCCATCGCCAACACCTGCAGCACAGTGATGCGTTCGTTGTTGTCCATGATGAATCCGCCGGCTCGTCCGACATCGCCCACCACATAAACCAGGCCGGCTTTCGAAATCATGATCGTATCTCCCGGCTGCACCTCTACATTGCTGCTGACCGATTTAGCCGGATCCGCATCGAGGGTCATGGTGATCGGCTTCTGCGGCAGATCGCGATGCGTGATCGTGACCGTCTTCCCTGCTCGTGCGGAGAACCCACCCGCCGCTGAAATCACGTCGTAGAGTCGCCGCACTCCTAGCGACGGGTACACACCCGGGCGCGCAACCTCACCGAGAACCGAAATTCCTATCGACGCATACTCTTTCACAAAGACAGAAACACGCGGATCGCGGAAGTAGTTACCATCGGTCATCTTTTTGGCGATCTCGTCCTGTGCGCGCTCTACTGTTATCCCGCCGACTGCGACTTCTCCAATCAGCGGCAGTGAAATGATGCCATCTTCGCTGACTCGCACCTCTGGCTTGTAATCCGATACGCCGTCGACGGTGACGAGGATCAAATCTCCAGCGCTGATTTTGATCGCCGCACGCTGCACGGGAGCATCTTGCGAGGAAGCATTTAGCAGGGAGGAAGTAGGTTGCTTTACCTCAGCAGTTTCGGCAGGCTGAATGCGCGCATCGGCGCCTACCTGCGCCCAGGCCGAGAGCATAGGCGCACCCACGCAGGAGCCAACCATCAGCGTTGAAAGGAGAGCGCGGCGCACAAGCATTGCCATCGGAAACTGAGCTAATCTAACGCAAGTTCCATGCCTGCGCGCCGCGATCGTCGGTGAGTAACCATGCTCGGCACTAGTTCAGTAGTCAGTACTCAGTAGTCAGTAATGAGCGTTCGCTTTCTGCCTACTGACTACTAGCTACTGGCTACTACTTTATTGCGCCACCAGCACCGTATACGCTTCCGACGCCGTCGGCGTGATTGACGAGCTCGTGTGATTGCAGAAGTTGATTGTGACTGTATTCGATCCGGTCACGTGTCCGTGATCGACGTTCAGTCCGGCCTGCTCGGTCGGTTTTTGCACCGCAACGAACATGTCTCCCGTTGCTACGCCCGTTACCGTGAACGACTGGGCCGCGCACGTGTTGGCCGCAACGGCTGCTGGCGAAAGTGTGGCTGGGTACTTCGCCATCTTCGTCAGCGCGGTGCCGTTAGTTCCAATCTGTACGCCTCCATTGAACGTGCCTTTTCCGCTTGAGCTGATGGTAGCTACAGCGCTGCCCGCGCCATTGCCGAAGCGAATACCGCCGGTACTCGTGCCGCTGGCTACATTGAAGTCGATGGTCTGCGTCGACTCGCTGTTCAACTGCGTGCTACCGGAATTGGCAAGAGCCAATCGATATGGAGTGAAACCCGCGCGGGCGATTGCAAAATCGTTAATGCTCGTCTTCGGGTAAATCGTCCACCTCACAGCACCGCTCTTATCGTTAAATGTCCACTGGATGTTCTGATCGGCCGTTGCCCCTGCATACCAGTTCCATACCAGCGAATTATCGGTCTGATCGTAAACGCTCAGATTACCGGTCCGTTTGAACATCCACACCAGCGTCGACATCACCGAGTTTCGTCCGTCGTTATCGTTTACCGTAGGCAGGGTGACACTTTGTATATTGTTGTAGGCGGCGCCGCTAACAAACGAGAAATCCGTCGTGTTGCCTTCGGTTCTCGCCTCACTCAGGATGTTCTGCATTGCACCGCTGCCAAACGAATAGCCCACCAGTGCGGATTCCACATCAAAGCCCAGGAAGTCCACGTTGCTTGCATATTCCAGCAGCACACCGGTTCCGTCCGTCGTGTTGTTGGTGCGCGCGGTTCCGCCAATGATTTGGAATGCGGAATTGCCCTGCCCCGAAGCGCCGGTCAAGTGTAGAGTGTTGTGCCCGCCGCCGAGATACAAATTGTTCAGCACGATGTACGCGTTCATGCCGCCTGTGCCGTCCAACCGCAACGCTTCTTGCGTCGTGCCGGTTGCAGTCGAAGCCAGCAGTTTCAGATTGCTCAGTGTGGCACCCACCGTGTTGTCAATTTCCATGGCACGAGCTGCGCTCCCGCCACCGGATGCGTCCACCTGGAAATTTTCCAGCCGAATGAAGTTCGTCGAACCAGTCGATGCTCCCACCTTGAACGCAGAGCCATTGCCCGTGTACTGGAGCGTCGTGCCGCCGGCACTGAAGGATTGATCCGGACCCCATCCCGCGCCGTAGCCGGTGAACGCAAACTGATTCGCTCCGGGCTGAACCACAATTCGGTTGCTGCCCATCGCCAGTGTTGTCTGACCCGCCAGTATCGTGATCGACTTATTCGCGATCACAAGGTCTGAGCTCAAGCTCTGCGAACCGTTCAGCGCTCGCGCGTCCACAGTGCCTCCGCCCGCCGGGAGATCGGCGATTGCCGCGCTCACTTTCGCTCCCCAATCCGCTCCTGGGTACGCATCTGCGCATCGTGTTCCGGCAAAGCTTTGGCACTTCAGCGCGGTGAACGTTCCGGTCCCCGGAGTTGTGCTGCCGATGTTCGCGGGCGCGCTCCAGTTGATCTGCGAATTCGGCACCAATCCGTTGTTGTCCAGCGAAGCGTATCCATTGGCTACGCCTTTGCTCGCTGCCGGATCTGTCCCCATCAACACAGCTACCGCACTCGCGTTATCCGACCATGGGATATTCATCGATTGTTGTAGCGGCGACACCAGTTGGATTTTGTTTGCTGTCGGCGTGTAGATGCGGAAAATGCTGCTCGGCGCAGCGCCCATCAGGGAGTAGTTCCCCGCCGTGTAAACGATGCTCGTACCGCCGTGCACCGCAACGTGCGGGGCTCCGTTGGACGTCTGGATCACGCCGCCATTTACCACCACATTGCCCATGTTCACGAAGGCCAGCGCGTGGCGGTTCGTCGCCGGATTCGTTTCCGCACTGAACGCCGGATGGTTCAGCACCAGCGACGAATTTGCCTGACCCTTGAAGACTGCCCCGATCTCCGTACCCGTGCTTTGCTCCACCCACAGACCGTTGATCACGGCGCTGCCCGTGTCCTGAAAGAATGGATAGTGACCGGCAGACAGGGAAATGTCGCTCATGGTCAGCACACCACCGGCAGGTCCGATTCCCAGATCGAATAACGTGCTACTTGCGCCCAACACCTTCACACTAGTCAACCGGTTCAGATAATCGTTGTTCAGCAGCTGTATGCCGCGCCAGTAGGTCGTGGTCGTCAAATTCTCGAATCGGCTATTCACCATGTAAATGGCGTACGGTCCAGTTCCAATCAGGCTCAGATCGCGCAACTGAAGATCCGCGACCTGACCGTAGCCGCCGCCGAGCCGCCGCAGGAACAAATACGCAGGACCGTCGGATGTTGTGGCCGTCGTGAATTGATCGAAATTGTTGTCGAAATTCAGCAACAGCATCGTGCTGCCATCGAAGGCCGCCTTCGCATTCGGCGCGGTGAAATTGGCGGTATAGCGGGCCGTCGAAGAAATCCGGATCGAATCCACCCACCCGCTGGTCATCGCGTTATTGAAGGTGGACTCCATCCACCCGTTTGCCAGCGGGCCAATCAGAAAGTCTTCACATGCTAGTTGCTTGATCGCTCCGCTGGCCGCGGTACTCGCCTGCAAACTGCCGTTGATAAACAGCCGGATCTTACTGCCGTCGTACGTCAGAGCAATGTGGTAAGTAGAGCCTTTCTGGACACTATTATTCGCCGAATTGATCGAGTACAGGGTTCCGCCGACGTTGAGCGACGCGATAATCCGATCGTTTGCGACGTGTTGGATCGACAGCGACGTGTTCCCATCGACCGGGGTCGCCGATCCTGAACTGGACAAAATGTTGTAGTAGGTATCCGTCGGGCCGTAGCTGGCGTTGGGCTTGTAGAAGAATTCCACGGTCAAACTGGTGCGGCCATTCAGTTCCACAGTTCCCGTGTCCCGCAGGTTTAGCAGGTAACCCATGCTGCCATCGAGGTACATTGAGCTTCCTGCCCCTGTCGCCAGTGCCGGTCCAGTTGGTACGCCTGCATATCCCAGTGAGGTCGGCGGCGCGATTACAAACACCGGCCCCTGATCGCTGGTTCCGGCAGTGATTGTGGTTCCGTTCTCACCCGCGCCGTAGAACTTAATCCCCCGGCTGATGTGCAACGGTTTCAGGACACGATAGATTCCCTTCGGGACGTAGACCGCCCCACCCAGCGTCGCATCGGTGCTCGCGGCATTGATTGCGGCCTGGATCGCTGCCCAATCATCTGTCGTGCCGTCACCTCGGGCGCCGAAATCTTTCACATTGAAGAAGCCTCGCGCACCGGAAGATCCGCCACGCAAATCGATGATCGGTATGTTCTGCGGATTTGTGAAGCCATCGATGCCTGCGTAATCGCTGGGGATCACCACGGATCCAGTGGTTCCGGCGTCGGTAATCGCATCCTGTATGGATGAAAACTGGGATGCGTAGCGCACGCCCGCCATGCTGATCGGCGTGTCGCCTTGCCGGCCCACTTTTTGGGCGAGCCCCATATTGACGCTCGCAGTTTGCGTATCCACATAGTGTCGGGTTGCGGCCTGACTGGAGGTGGTCGGGTCTCCTGCAAGCGTCAACGGCCCGCTCATGCTGTCACCGCCCTTACTCACAAAACCGCCGCCGGAAACACCGGACAAAGCTGTATCGACGTATGCTTTGTTCACCGCGCCAGCGCTGATCGTCGGAGTTGGTACCAGCGGCGACGCGGCAAACGTCTTGACTCCTGCGACAGACTCATCGCCGGAGTTATGAATCACGACGGCGTTATCCGCTTTTGCCGAGAGATTGGAATCGACATACTGTCGCGACACCATCTGCGCCGCAACCGATGCTGGCACCACGCTCGAGCGGATTGCTGCAATTTTGGTGGGCGACGACGAAGGTACGTTCCAGTATTCGGTTGTGGTGGTGCCGTCGTCCAACTTCAGCACCACTTTGTAGTAAGTTCCTGCGGGAGTCGCTCCCTGGTTAGGCACCAGGTTCAGGTTGACCCACCCGCCTGCGCCGATGGTCGCGCTCATCGTGCCGGCAGCCACCGGTTTCTGGTCGGCGCTGGTAAGAGCAGGCCATGAAATCAGAAGGGTGCCGCCCGCCGGAGTTCCATCGGCCCGGTAAATGACGTCATTGACCAGCGTGGTCGCGGGGGACGCTGCCCTCGCGCAGGGAACGCTCAGCACTATGAGGCAAATGGACACCAGAAAATAAAAAAGCCGCCAGCATTGGCGGCCACAAAGCCATGAGATATTCATCGTCTGCTCTCGAATCAGAATCGCTAATTCCAGAGTACCAATTTGTCCGGTACCTACCGGACACAAACGCGAGAACTATTTTTCGTTGTTTTTCTTCTACTTACGGTGATTTTTGGTGCTTAAGGGGCTTGACAACAGTTTCCCGATTCGAGAACGGCGGCCGCCAGCCCGCTTCAGACCTGCTTCTTGAATCGCCCAGCCGCCATTAACATCAGATGGTTAGGAAGAATTTGATATGAACACACTCAAGACTGCGCTCCTTCTTACCTCCCTGACCCTGCTCCTCCTCTTTATCGGGCAGTATTTCGGGGGGCAGAACGGTCTGATCGTGGCGTTCCTCTTCGCGGGTGTGATGAACTTTGTCTCCTACTTCTTCTCCGACAAGATCGCGCTCGCCATGTATCGAGCGCAACCGGTCACCCGCGAACAGGCGCCTCGGCTTTATCAGATCGTGGAGCGGCTCACCGCCAAGACCGGGCTACCAATGCCCAAGATTTACGTCATCCCGACCGATTCGCCGAATGCCTTTGCAACAGGCCGCAACCCGCAACACGCTTCCGTCGCTGTGACCGAAGGCATTCTCGGACTGCTCAACGACGACGAGATGGAAGGCGTGCTCGCCCATGAACTGGGCCATGTTCGGAATCGCGACATTCTCATCAGCTCGGTGGTGGCTACCATCGCCGGAGCCATTACCTTCCTCGCCCGCATGGGTGCCTGGGGAGCAATGTTCGGCGGCTATGGCGGACGCGACGACCGCGATCGCGGCGGCGGGTTCGCCGCGCTGCTCATGCTGATCCTCGCGCCGATCGCTGCCATGTTGATCCAACTGGCCGTGTCTCGGTCCCGCGAGTATCAGGCCGACGCCACGGGCGCGCACATTACCGGCAATCCGTATGCGCTTGCCAGCGCCTTGCAGAAGCTCGATGCCTATTCGCGTCGCGTTCCGATGCAGGCCACACCATCGACAGCGCACCTGTTCATCATTCAGCCGCTGCTGGGAATGAACCTTGCCGGCCTGTTCTCGACGCACCCGCCGACGGCCAAACGCATCGAGCGCCTTACCGGCCGCCCCGCCGAATTCACGCAGTAACACCTCGACGCGGGTGCCCCACCCTCGACCCTTCTTCTGGGCGTGGGTGGGATCTTTCTCTTCCAATTTATCTCCGTGATAAAAGATCTCCTTGACCCTTCCGCAGCGTCAGACCTGAAAATCCTCCACGAGGCAGGAGATGAAACGAAGCACGACGACTGAGCCCAAGACAGCCTTGTACCACGCCCATGAATTCGCCGAGTTGGCCGGAGTCACCGTACGCGCGCTCCATCATTACGATCGCCTCGGTCTCCTCAAACCCGCCAATCGAAGCGAAGCGGGATACCGGCTCTACAGTCGCAAGGATCTGGCGCGGCTCGAACAGATCGTAGTGCTCAAGTTTCTTGGCCTGTCTTTGCGGGAAATCGGTGAAGTCCTTCGGCAATCGACGGCAGCGTTGCCGCAAACGCTTCGCCATCAGCACGAGGTGCTCACCGAGAAGCGCCGCCAATTGGATAAAGCAATTTCGGTGATTGCTAGAGCCAGCCAATCCATTGGCCGTGGCGACGAATCCGACTGGCGCCTTCTCGCAACCATCATCAAGGAGATCAGCATGCAAAGAGATAAAGGATGGATGGGTCAATACTTTACCGAAACTGCCAGAGCAAAAATTGAGGAGCGCAAAGCGCTTTGGTCGCCGGAACTTCAGGCCGGAGACGGACAAGAAATGGAAACAGCTGTTCGCCGAAATCGAAGCGTCGCTCCATGAGGAGCCCACAAGCGAAAAGGCGCAGTCACTGGCAACGCGATGGCAGGCACTCGTCAACGAATTTACCGGAGGCGATCCCGAGATCCAGGAAGGACTGAACGCTCTCTATTCCGATCGTGGAAACTGGCCGAGTGACTGGAAAGCGCCTAGTTCGTCAGAGGTGCACACCTTCATCATGAAAGCGATGAAAGCTCGCAAGAACTGATGCCGTGTAGGCCACTGGTGCCCCACATCTGCTTTGGCAGATGTGGGGAAACTTACGTCTGACAGCCGACCCTTCGACTACGCCAGGGCAGGCACTCGGCTGCCCATTCTTTATTCGCGCGCTCCTCCCTTTGCTAAACGATGCAGCAGAAGCGCCATCGGATAGAGCGCCCGCGTAAGCATCGTCGGGCGATATAATTTCCGCATGGCGTGGCACACGTCTTCAGTTGCCAGCCGATGTGACAGGATCCATCGCCATCCGTGATCTCCCGTCAGGTTCACGAAAAAGCGATTCGCCAGTCCAGTACGAAGCAACTGCATCAACTCATGCCGCCACAGGGAGTTGTAGTTGGTGCCTTCGAGAAGACTCTTGGCTGCGAGGATGCCCGAGCGAATCGCATACCGGATGCCGAAGCCTGCGAGCGCATCCTGGAACCCAGCGCGTTCGCCGAGCAATAACGACCCGTGCTGCACGCCCGTTCGCGGCAGATCGTAGTTCCCGTAGCCGCCGAACTTGCGCGGCTCTTCCATCCGCAGACCCACATTTTTGCGGAAGAAATCGACCGTTCTCTCCAGAAACAGATTCTCCCGCTTGAACTCATCGAACATACAGGAAGCGACCGTCCCATGACCGTGATGAATCAGCAGGTATGCGTATCCAAGTGGGGCCAGTTCGCGATTGAAGCAGATCCAGGCGCCGTCCGCCAGATCGGTCTCGAATAGATAGCCGACGGCAATCACATTGGCGGCACGCGGTCCACAGGAAATGACTCGCACACCGTTCGAAGAGTGACGATGTCCGAAGCGGACGTCCACTCCTGCATCGATTGCCTGACGCAACAGTCCGCAATCCAGCGTATCCGGATCGCTACCTCGCTTCACGAGGTAATAGATAGGAGCACTGCTCGTGTACGGATAGCTCCTGCCCCATGCGTCAAACGCGATTCCGCCACGCACCGGATGGTATCCGAAGTTGGACTCGATCCCGTGCGCCCGAAATTCATCGAGCACATCCCGATCGCCGGTCCAGTTATCGAGCCCCTGGAAGTCACCGTGGAAACGCGCCCCTACACGATTCTGGTGCTCGTGCACAACCACCCGGCGCCCAGCGCGCGCCAACACGATCGCGCAAGCCAGTCCAGCGGGACCAGCACCAACAATCGAGATTTCATCGCGCGCAGCCGAATCAAGCGGCGGAACCAGAACCGGCGCTGCCATGGCGGCCA
>CAZBCQ010000006.1:35411-50012 GCA_964490255.1 uncultured Terriglobales bacterium
TCGCGCGCAGCCGAATCAAGCGGCGGAACCAGAACCGGCGCTGCCATGGCGGCCAACATTATAGACAGTGGACAGTGATTCGTAGTTAGTCTCTAGTTCGCCAATACCGCTACTCGGCACTCAGCTCTCAGCTGTTAGCTCTTGGCAGATAGCTCTCAGCGGTTAGCATCCGAACTTAGCTTGTCGCCTCAACGCCCTGGAATTGGTCTGGCTACTGACTCCTGACTACGACTTCTGCGTTCTGACTTCTGCCCTCTGCCTTCCTAGCCACTAACCACCAGCGACTAACCACTTCTACCTGCTGCCAGCTACCCCATCGTCGCCCGCCAGCTTCTTCCCTTGCTTCAATGTGCGATCGAAGAAATCCGCCGTCGCTCGGTAGGCGCGAAGCCAGCTTCGATACAGCAGGAACCCGTGAATCTCGTCCGGCAGCACGATTTGCTCGAAGGGCACACCTTGTCTTCGCAGCCGTTGCGCCAGGTCGACGGTTTGGGAGAACGGCACGTTTCGATCGTCATCTCCCTGGATCAGCAGTACCGGCGAGCGCCATGTTGCAATCGACGAGTTCGGCGACGATTCGAACGCCAGCTTCTTAGCTTGCTGCAAGTCGGGAGGCATCCCCATATCCGGATTCCCGGTCATTTCATTCCAGCGCGCCAGGAACACCGACCAGTCGTGCACGCCGTGAAAATCCACTCCCGAGGCAAACAAATCGGAGTTGCGCGCCAATCCCAACGCCGTCAGATAACCGCCATACGACCCGCCCCACAGCCCAATCCTCTTCGGGTCCACATTCGGTAGGGACCGCAAGTACTTGGCACCGGCGACGATGTCCTTATATTCGGCGGCCCCGCGCCATCCACCGTCCTTCACTTCGCGGAATGCCCGCCCATACATAACCCCCGTCCGATAATTGACGGAGAGCACCACGTATCCCAGGCTCGCCAGATACTGATTCTCCGCGTACGCATTGTGGTAATAGTTCATGTAATGAAACCCGAGCAGCATCTGCCGCATGGACCCGCCGTGCATGAAAATCAGCGCCGGCGCTTTACCGCTCAGCCCCGCCGGCACAAACAGCTGTCCATGGATCTCCAGGCCGTCCTCTGCTTTGAAGATCACTTGCTTCGGAACAACCAGTTGCGCTGACGGAAAGTCTGCCGGCAGTGTGGAACCTGCGATCATCTCCCGGCCGGTTGTCGTCAGTCGGTAGGGCATCGCAGGTGTGGTCGCACTCGATCCGAGGCAGACCACCGTCTGGCCGTCGGACAATTCAACCGGCGACCACTCAATGGTTTCCCCACGACTGAGGGCTTCCGGAGTTCCGCCGCCGACTGGAACTCGCCAGATATGTCTGCGATCGATGTCGTCCTGATTCGACGAGTACAGCACCATCTGCCGGTCCGGCGTCAGTTGAACATCTTCCACTTCGAATTTGCCCGGCGTAAGTAGGGTTGCTGCGCCGCCGTCCGCCGATACCGAGTACAGATGGTTATACCCGTCGTGTTCCGATGCAAACAAAATCCGATTCCCGGCAGCGAAGTGGAATGAATCATCTTCGGTCAGTTCCGGGTAGCTGTCGTCGGGATCCTTGCCGCTTCGCCAAACCACTTTGGCTTCGGTAGCACTTGCATCGGCAACGAGGATCGACCAGCGCACCAATGGTCGCGGAATCAGCGGTTGGTCTTTCTGCAACCCAGGAAGACGAACAAACGCGATCTGCTTGCCGTCCGCAGACCATCGCGGGCTGCTGTCGCGATCGACACTTGGCGCTATATAACGGACTGTGTCGCTGCCGAAATCATAGACCGCAATGAAACTGTGATCTCCCCGGTTGCTTACAAACGTGATCTGCTTCGAGTCGGGCGACCAGCGCGGACCGGAGTTATCGCCCCGTGCATAGAGAAGCTGTCGTGTTTTTTCCGCCCCGGATACTGGCGCGATCCACAGATTTTTGCGCGCGGCCCAGACTGCCCACTTCCCATCAGGGGACAGCTGTATGTCTTCGCAATCTTCTTCTGAGCACTCCATCACGCCCAAACGACGCGGCGCTCCTCCATCAACGTCTACCGCCCAGACTTCCTGATGCGGCTGATGCACCGAACTGGTCGGGTCCGCGACCTCCCCGGCCTTATTGGTTTCGGTCCCGCGGACGTAAACCACAGTCTTGCCGTCCGCCGTCAAGTGAACCGATCCGATTCCCTGTCCATCATCGGCGGTGTAGTTCGTCACCTGCCGGGCGGTAAACGACGGTGCGTCCGCAATCCAGATATTGCGAACCCCTTTCTGATTGACCGCCCAGACAATTCGGTTCGCATGGGCTGCGGCGTGTAATCCAGTCGGGAACGGCGAACTCAGCACCTGCTCCAGAGTGAATCGGGCATCGGCGGCAACCGCGAATATCGACACGACCGTGAGAGCAAATAGGAATCCACGGGATCTTTTTCTCAGCATTGCCGAGAACCTTACGACAGCTCAGCCAGACGAACAAGTTTCCGCGCGAAAAACGTCTTAGTTGGGACTGATAGTCGCAAAAACGCCATTAACAGTATGGAAACTGGGATCAATTGCTTTCAGGAATTCCAATAGTTGTAGGCAGGTCGGTCGCCTTCGTTCAAACCATTTCCTCGCCATGGTATTACGAACGTACAAAGAAATGATCTAAGTACCTGAAAACAGGTTTGTATCTACGCGCGACGCATTCGTCACTAACCAGGAACACCCACCCGGGCTAGCTCAATCGATTTGGCTGTCAAGTTGCCAAAGCAGCTACAAAGGTTTGCTTCCAATCTCTTCCGCGGCAAACCCTTTGGATAGGGCATTCGAAAACGATTCTGTTCTGTGGAATGGCAGGAACCCCTTTTTTCATGTGCCTTGGGCTGTTGTTCGAAGCGTTAGTTCGGTCGGGATTCATGCTGACGGAGTCGCATCGACTTGGCTCCCTTAGCTCGTCCCAGAGCCGCAGATCTAGACGTACTTAGTTGCAGTTGCTTCAGCGTCAAGGAACAAAATCCTCAATTGGCAGGCATCTATGAGCTCAATTTTGCGCAGACTGGTCGCCGTGACCGTTCTGCTTGTCGCGCCTCTTTTCGCCCAGGAGACCACGGGTGGACTGCAAGGCACCGTTAAGGAATCCTCGGGTGCTGTAGTTTCCCATGCTGAAGTGCAGATCACGGGCACTTCATTGATAGGCAGCAAACAGCTCACAACCGACGATAGCGGATATTATCGTTTCGCCAATCTTCCGCCCGGCACTTACAAAATTACGGTTACCGCGAAGGGCTTCGCGACCGCCGAACGTGCAGGCTTGGAAATTCAAGTCGGCCACCTGCCCTCGATCGATTTCGTCCTCCAAGTGGGAACAAGCGAGACGGTCGTCGATGTGACCACCGAGGCTCCACTCATCGACACCACCACCGAAACCACACAAACCAACATCACCAGTGATGTGATTCAGGACGTACCGCACGGGCGCTCATTCCAGTCCGTTATCCAGTTTGCGCCTTCGGCGTCGAATGAACCACTGATGGGAAGCAACCGCGCGAGCAACGGCACTGGCGGTGTTTCTCCCGGCAACGGGAGCAATGGAAACGCGTATGGGTTTTCGGTCGCGGGTGGATCCGATTCTGAAAACTCCTACCTGGTGGAAGGCCAATCAACCGCGAACATTATCGGTGGGTATTCTCATACCAACGTTCCGTTCGACTTTATCCAGGAAGTTCAGGTGAAGAGTTCCGGAATCACGGCCGAGCACGGCGGTGCCCTGGGTGGAGTTGTGAACGTCGTCATGAAGAAGGGCGCAAACAACTATCACGGCTCGGTATTCATTCAATTCGAAAACCAAGCGCTGGACGGCGGACCAACGCAGTATCAGCGTTATGATCCGTTGGGAAACATAAATGGATTCGTGGACGCCGCCACTCAGATTGTTAATCCGGTAAAGCCCAAGACGAGCGACGTCTTCCCGGGTTTCACCTTCGGCGGTCCGATTAAGAAGGATCGAGCATGGATCTTCGTAGGCTTCAACCCCGAGTTTAACGACTACGAACGCTTCGTCTACGAAGGACCCGGCACCAAGGTTCCCTTCAGCCAGAACACGCAGACTTACTACACAACTGCTCGTCTAGATTTTGCGGTTACCCAGAAACTGCGTACCTATGCATCCTGGCTGTATCAATACCAGCGGCAGAGCGGCCAGAATCTGCCATGGGCCGATTCGACCCAGGGATACTACAACCTCAGCACTGGCTGCTACGGAGCGCTGAGTTCCTCTGACCCGACCTCGCCCTACTATTGCACGCCCTTCTCTGGAGTTCCGGCGTCAGCATATGCGCACAATCTCGGCTATTCGGCTCCGAACCAGACCACTAATGTAGGCGCGGACTGGACTATCACGAATCATCTGGTTTCCACCACACGGTTCGGCTATTACTTCGAGAACTACCACGATTTCGGATTCCCGACGGGCGGCAACCTCTTCATCTGGCAAACGAATGGTATCGGTGCCGTTGACAATACGACGGGAGCGCCGCTGCCAGCATCGCTACAACAAGCGAACCAATACAACAACGTTGCCTTCAACGCAAACGACACGTCCTACAATGCGAACAAGGCAATACAGGTTGACCAGGGTTTCAACTGGTATAAGAGCGGCTGGGGCGGCACGCATAACTTCGCGTTTGGCTATCAGCTCAATCGCCTGTCGAACACTCTGTATCAGCACTACAACGATCCATACACTCAGTTGTTTGTGGGAAACACCGCCGGAGCCGATTATTCTCCAGCGACTCCAACCGGCCAAGCCAATTGCGCTGCGAACAGCGTAACCCCGTTTGTCATTAATCCCGACGGGACCACTACAGGAAACTGCACTGGCCAATACGGTTATGCGACGGTGTATGACTTCGGCTCAAAAGGCGCTGCTACGAGCTATAACCACGGCTTCTTCGCGCAAGATGCGTTTACCATGGCGCGCGGAATCACCATTAACGCTGGCGTAAGAGTAGAAAGAGAATACTTGCCGGGTGAAGGTGGTGCCGGGTCAGCCGCCCGTCCTATTAACTTCGGATGGGGCAGCAAGATTGCCCCCCGTGTCGGCGCTGCCTGGGATGTATTCAAAAACGGTAAGATGAAAGTGTTTGGCAGCTACGGCAAGTATTTTGACATCATGAAGCTAAACGTCGCGATTAGCTCGTTTGGCGGTCAGTACTGGCAAAACTGCACGTATTTGCTGAATACCGCGAACCTCAGTGCGATTAATCCGGTTTTCGGTTCCGATGGGCGCTACTGTGAAGGCCCGAGTGCTGCCAGCCAGGCGAATTTCGGCGGCGGTAGCACACCACCGGGACTCACATTTATTGAGAACCAGAACCTCCGTGCCTTCCCCACTACCTGTTCTACCTGCAGCTCGACGCAGGAAGGTGTGGCTCCAGGGCTCAATCCATATCAGCAACATGAAACCGTCTTTGGTGTCGACTATCAGCTCAGCAAAGGGTTGGCCCTGGAAGTGCGCTGGGATCGCCGCCGACTGGACGATGCCATCGAGGACTCTTCCATCTTCAATGCGGCTACTGGCTCAGAGACCTTCGTGATCGTAAACCCTGGGAAGGGTATCAACAGCACCTTCACCGGTTTCTGCAACTTCATTTACGGGGCTGGTGCCGGAAGTGCCTGCACGAGTTCGAACGGGCAATTTCCTCCGAACGCGACCATTCCGGCTGCGCGCAGTTACGATGGAGTTGAATTCCGTCTGACCAAGGCAACCAGCCACAACTTGTACGGGATGTTCTCCTATACTTGGAGCCGATTCCGCGGGAACTACACCGGCCTAACCAGTTCGGATATATCCGACGGCGGCTTCGGGGGTCGCAACTCTCCGAACAACAGCCGTGCGTTCGATGAACCGTACTTCTCGTGGAACGCCGACGGAGGCTCCTCTAGCGGGTTGCTGCCGACGGATCGCCCGAATAAGTTCAAAGGGTATGCATACTATGAGTTGAAGTGGTTGAGCAAATTCTCAACCGACTTCGGCCTATTCCAATACCTGTATCAAGGAAGTCCGACTTCCACGTTCCTCGATGCAGGATATAGCTATGGCGGTGCTGCTGGCGGATGGCCCGTATATGCGGTGGACCGCGGAAATTGGGTGGACATCACTCAGAATCCAACAACCGGCGCAATTACTGTGGGTACTCCGCGCGTCTATCGCACGCCGTGGTACATCCAGAGTGACCTGAACATCCAACAGAACTATAGGGTTGGCGAGTCAAAGATTGTCAGCTTCTCGGCTACTTTCACGAACTTGCTCAACCAACACTCCGTGACTGCGTACAATGCGCAGATTGACACCGGGGCTGCGCAGCAGTACGTAAAACCGGGCGGCCAGTTCATAGCAGATGGCGTCGCCTTCTACGCCGCTGCCATGAGCCCGTATAACCTGCAAGCAGGTCTGAACAACAGCAACACTCACGCTCCGCTGGTCGTTGGCAGCGCATACGGGCAACCGCTGTACTACCAACTCAGTCGCAACATCCGCTTGGGGCTGAAGTTCACCTTTTAACCTTAGCGATGAATGCGGGGGCCGGATCCTCCGGCTCCCGCATTCTTAACTCCTCTTCAAACCTATGCGTAGCCGGTACTTTATGCACTGTCTCTATGCACGCTTGCCATCTGCTACGCCCGCATAAACATGACCTGCGTATGAGATTTGGAAATCCCTAGCTGCACATTTTCCAAATTGCGTAAAAGAAACGTAAGAAATCAACGCAAGTACTTGTAATGCAATAACTTTGGTTTGGTACTTGATTTGCCTAAATAACATCGGGCTGAGTGCCCCGGCAGCAAATGCCGGAGAGGTCAGAATCAGCCGAGATTTCTCGCTTTGCCTGACCCTCAACTGAGTGCTTTCGCAGCGTACGGAAGAGCTCAGGGGTCAGGCAGCAAAAGTTCTTAGTTGCTCGGAGCCGCACCGGGAGCGGTAAAGAGCTTTAACTAGCGGGCCGACAATCGGTCCGCTTTTTTTTGTCTGGAATAACTAGACTGGGTGATAGATACCTCAAGCACACGATCGCTTATGCCTTTGGCCGGTCGAAGCCCGTATAGAAGCCGCGCTGGTCTCAGTGCGTTCTGTCGCTCTTGTTGATCAGAGCCTCAATCTTGCCCCGTTCCGAATCCAGGACCGGCTCGCAGATCAACATCTCATTGCCCACGTGCAGTTCGAACGGGCTGCGTACAACGAGGATATGAAGACGGTGGTCGGGGCAGCTGAGCGCGTACGCTTCTAAGGAATTGCGCACGTCGCTGCGGTCATGCAGTTCTCCCAGAAACTCCCAGTGGTGACCTTTGACGGCGCGAAAGATCTCTTCCGTGGCCTTCAACTGATTCACTCCCAACAGGCAACTGGCAATCAGCGCAATACGATGTTTGCCCCACGGCTTATGACACGCCGGGCAGCGTTGCACAATTGCACTTAGCTTGGTCGCGTGAACAGGAAGGCCGGCGCCCGCTGGCGAGGCTTCGAAGTGCGTAGTTCCCTTCATCCGTTTGCCTTTGACCCGAGAACTGGGAGAGCAGGATAGTCGCACATGCAGCCGACAGAAGAAATGCAAGGGATCACACGGTGTTGTGACGTGTTCACAACCCCTGGAACGGCCTCGGCTTATGGAACCCAATCTCCCTCAATGCGCAGAGATTTGCAACCTAACCTGAGCACCTCGAACTGTCATAATGAATATTTCGCAAATCCTTGAAAGAAGAGCATATATCGCCTCCCTCACCAGAGTCTCTGGATATTGAATTGCACGCAGGACATCGATGTGGCTGTAGAACTGATGGAGCTGCTAATGCGGAAAATCGTACTTGCTCTTGTCTTGCTTATGGCAGTAGGAGCATGGGCCAATGAAGTAACGTTTCAGACAGGTGTCACGCAGGGATGTTTTGGGATCGGTTGTTCAGCGACCAGTTCGAGCGCGTCTATCTCCGATTTGTCTTTTCAGGGCTTGGCTTTTGGTCCTGGGACAACCACCGGGGGAAACTTGGCGATCAACTTGGGAACGTTCGCTCTCACCGACTCCAATTACGCCCTGTTTCTCGGACCGCTGACTAATTCCACGTTTACGGCAAAGGTGAACTTTCTATTGCCGTCGTCTATTGATGGAGGCCAGAGCGCAAGCTACTCGGCATACATTTTCGGTGGAGTGATCAATAATGCCGTCGGCGATTCGTTCCTCGATTTCGGTGGACCACAGTTCTTCACGTTCAATGGCGGGTCTTTCGAGTTCCAAGTGAACGATTTGAACCTGACCGTGTACGGCAAGAACGGTGTCACTTCACAGACGCTGGTCGGTGAAGTTACTCAGGCAAGCGGCGGGGTAACTGCCGTTCCCGAACCGGCAACTCTCAGCTTAGTGGGCTGCGGTCTTCTCGGACTCGCCACCCGGCTGCGCAAGAGAATCCGTTAATTAACAGTATTTACCACCAAGCCGCCTGCGGACGGCTCTTTTCATTTGCTGCATCTAGCCTTCTAACGGGCGTGAATCACCGTCTTCGCGGACCCCATGTTGTCGAACCGGTCGTAGACCCGCACGATTACAGTGTGCTCTTGCGGAGCGAGTTCTGGCATTGCCGGCTTGGACTCCGGCACCTTCTTAATCGCCTTCACCACAATCTGCTGTCGTGCCGGACGCGCGCTCGCCACCGTGGTATCGTCCGAAGCTGTAGCTCCGGGAACGGCCACTGACAGGTCATAGCTCTCCGCCCGATTATCCGAGATCTGCCCCACTGGCTCGATCACGTGCCAGTCGCCAGCGTCTAGCGAATACTCCGCGCGCTGGATCGGCGAGAATCCATCGATCGCTCGGAACGTCAGGTGAATCGCTCCGGCCGCATACGCGCCGTTCAGGTTCATGACTTCAGGCGGGGTGTTGTCGATTTCAAAATACGAACTCTGCTTCGAGGCGGTCAGCGCTTCCTCCGGCGAATGCGATGGCGCGTCAGACGCAACCACCTTCAGCGTATAACCGCCGTCCGGAAGCAGATTGGCGTCAAACGAGTAGTACTTGTCCGTCAGGTCGCCTTTGAGCAGCTTCCACGCGGTTTCACCTTCGCCTCGATAGTAGATCGAGTACACCAACGAATCGTCGTTGTCGTCGCGTGCAGTCCAGCGGACCGCAATCGAGTCGCGATCGCGGACGGCCACGACTGGCACATCAAAACGCTGCGGGGCCGCTCCGGCGGATGGACCAACGGTTACCGGCACATTATCCGCCCCGTTCTTCGGAACCACCGGAAACCGCGCGCCCATCTGCACATAAACGTCGCTGATCTCCGGGGCCACATTCTTCGAGAGATAGTTCACCAGCACACTGTCGACAGCTGGCGCCGGCTTCGACGGGTGCAAAACTACCTTCCATTGCAGGAACCGCGCGGGCGGAACCGCCACGGGCGCGTTGCTCGCGAGGTCAACTTTGCTCCAGGCACTCCAGTTTCGGTCCGGATTATCGACATTCCCGCTCCGCGCATACACATCGAACGCCCCAGTTGCACGGATCGCGGTCCGGCCCCAATGAGAGAAAATCCTCGCGTCGAAGACGTCGCTCTCGTAGCTGCCGTCATTCGCAGCCGAGCCGCCCAGCTCAAAAATTTTCCCCAGATTGCTGGTCCCCAGGTATAGACCACCTCCAGGAGCCTGGATCATGCTCGTAACTTGCGTCGCGCTGACTTTACCAATATCGATAAAGCTGTCGTCGTCCAGCACCGTAAAAATGCGCCCCGTATTCCCAGTCCCGGCCAGCAGATGATGTTGCCGATCGAACCCCAGTGCATAGACCAGGTCGTCTCGCGAACTCCATAGCCGTTTGGGCGAGCCGTCGGGAGCAATCCGGTATATCTCCGACCCTCCCATCACCGTGAAGGGCAACGGCGGTGTTCCCCGGGCCACGGATGCACCAGCATTCGGCGCTCCTGTCGGACCCGCAGCCGTACCACCCGCCGGACCTGCGGCCGCTGGCAGAGGTGCTACCGTCGACGGCGCACCCGTGTGTTTGTCGCCCACACCGGCTGCGTATATATTTCCGTCCGGATCGACGGCCAATGCCGTGATCTCCTTCTTGGTTGCGCTATACAGGACAAAAGCTTCTCCGGATGGCGATATCCGGTAGATCAATCCACTGCCATCCGAACCTGCAATCAGGTTGTCCTTGCCATCGACGGCGAGCGTGCGAACATGCGCCTCGTCGCTCTTGAAAAACAGTGCGCCGGTGCCGTTCTTCTCGACGCGGAAAATCTCCCCGGTATCGCCCGTTGCGACGTAAATCCTGCCGCGCGAATCTTCCGCCATATTCCATATGTACTTAGTCTTAGGTTCGAAGAAAACCGAGGCGGTATACGCGCTATCGACGGGAACGTTCTTCGGGATCTCCGCTTCGGTGGAAACATCTTTTTTCACCGGCGGCGGAGAATTCGGAAACGATACGCCCGCCTTCCGCACTATCTTGTAGACCTTCCCATCAGGAGAGGTGGCCGCGTACAGCGTGCCGTCCTTGTCGACCAGCAGGGATTGCACCTGTAGTTCCTGGGGCTCGAAAACGATCGAGACCTGGCCTTGCGGTGTGATCCGGTAAACGCGGGCAGGTGCTCCGGCGGCAGCGAAAATATCGCCGCTTGCGTCTGCAGCCAAGGCCCAGAGAAACGTTGAAGGCGTCGTGGAAATCGCCTTTAGCGGCGGTGCCAGTTCCAGATGGCCATTGCTGTGGATGGCGACCCCTTTTGAGGTGCCTTTTTCAAACTCATCGTAGCTGGATTGTTCCCAGGTTCGGGTTCCATCGGCAAACATCAAGCACGAGATCAATAAGACGGGGACGAAGTAGTACAGCTTTCGCATAGTTCCTGAATGTAACGAGCTCTGGAGGATAAATCAGCGTACCACGAACCGGAACGCAGGCGTTTGATCCCGCTGGTCGTAGGGCCGCAATCGCGTCTCATATAAGGTGAGGGCCCGGGAATACCGCGGGCGTATGCGTCAGGCATCAACCGCACATACCCTCTTGCGAGGGAAGGAATTGGCGTAAGATGAGCGCAACTGAAGCTCGGAGGTCCCGAGATCCCAGCCCCGGTTCCGGCCCTGAATCACCAGCGTGGGTGCTTATGGCAGAACGGCAAGCCTCCCCGGGCGCAGACCATTCAGTTGACAGGCCTATGGCCTCGCGTGTTGGACGCTACACCATTCGCGAACGCCTTGGTGTTGGTGGGATGGGTGAGGTCTATCGTGCCGACGATTCGGTCCTGAAGCGCTCGGTCGCCTTGAAGCGCATCACTCCCAAAGCAAGCGGCGATCCCGTGTACCGCATTCGTTTGCTCCGCGAAGCAGAGCGTGCCTCGAGCATCTCCAACCAGCACATCGCCGCCGTATATGACGTTCTGGAAGACGACAGCGATCTCTACCTCGTAATGGAATATGTCGAGGGAGAAACCCTTCGCCATCGCCTGAAACAGCCGCTCGACCCCTCACTGTTTTTCCACTTCGCTCGTCAATGCGCGGAAGCCCTCGCTGCGGCCCATGCTCGTGGCATTCTCCATTGCGATCTGAAACCTGAAAACATCATGATCACGCCCGCCAACGAGGTCAAAATCCTCGATTTTGGACTGGCGAAAACACTTCCGCATAGTGAACTCGGTCCTGATTCCGACGCTACCACCAGCAAGAGCACGAACATTAGCGGCACCCCGTCCTACATGTCGCCTGAGATCCTCATGGAGCAGGCGCCCGACCAGCGTTCCGACATCTTCTCCCTCGGCGTTGTTTTCTATGAGGCGCTTACCGGTGTGAATCCATTTCGCGCCGACACCTTCGTTGGTACCACCGACCGCATTCTGCGCGAAACGCCGCCTCCCATTCGCACTGCGAATCCCAGAATTCCCGTCGCGCTCGAAAAGCTAATTTTCAAAATGATGGCGAAGCGTCCCGACGATCGCTATGCGTCGGCAAACGAGTTGTTGCACGATCTAGGCATCGTCGAGCGCGGTGGACGCGGCCCTGAAATATTTACCACTCGCCACTGGTATCGAGCACCAGCGGTCATTGCGATTGCCTTGATTGCGGTGATCGCGCTTGCCATTGCCACTGGCTGGTGGCGAAGTCGTTCGCGGAAAGCGAATGCAGTTGCCCCAACTCGTCATGTCGCAGTTTTGCCGTTTCGCGCCCTCAACAACGATCCCAATACGCAGGCTTTCAGCAGCGGGCTCACAGAAACGCTCACCACCAAGCTCGGATCGCTATCGCAACGCTATGCTTTGCAGGTCGTTCCTCCGGGTGAGATTCGCACCCAGCACATCGGTTCGGCCCAACAGGCTCGCGGGACCTTGGGCGTGAACATGGTCATCGAGGGCAGCCTGCAGCAATCCGGCAATTTGATGCGGATCAACTACAACGTTGTAGATGCGCAAACCCTGCGCCAACTCCGCGCCGGGACCATCACTGCCCAAGCAGAAAACGCCTTTTCGGTGGAAGACCAGGTAGTTGATAGCGTTCTGGGGGCGCTCGATCTCGAACTCGGCGCCGCCGACAAGACTGCATTCGCAAATCGCGGAACCAATGAGCCGGCCGCTTATGACTTCTACTTGCGTGGACGCGGATATCTGCAGGACTACGAAAAGCCAGAGAATGTCGACAGTGCGATTGAGGTATTCACGCGTGCGCTCAACCGCGATCCAAATTACGCGTTTGCTTATGCCGGATTGGGCGAGAGTTATTGGCACAAATATGAAATCACTCACGATTCGGAGTGGATGTCCAAGGCTACCGGCGCTTGCCAGAAATCAGTTTCGCTCGCCGTTGACGCGCCAGTTGGATACACGTGCCTTGGTCTCGTCTATAACGCTACCGGCCAGTACGAACAGGCGATTGAGCAATTCCAACGCGCTCTGAAACTAGATCCGAACAATGACGACGTGTACCGCGGTCTGGCCTTCGGGTACGAGCACGTCAAACGGTTCGATGAGGCGGAAGCGACCTATCGCCGCGCGATTGCTATGCGACCTCAGTACGCTTCCGGATACAACTGGCTTGGCAGGTTCTTGCACGAGCGTGGTCGCTATGCCGAGGCTATCGAAGTATTTCGTCAATCCACGGAACTTGCGCCAGACAGTTTTCGTGGCTACTACAATCTAGGAGGCGCATACACTTCGGCCGGCAAGTACGACGACGCTGTCGCCCCCCTGCAGAAATCAATCTCCATTCGGCCCACGTTAGGTGCCTTCGCGAATCTCGGGACTGTTTACTTCTATCTGGGAAAATACCCGCAAGCTGCTGAAGCTTATGAGAAGGCCGTTCAGCTTGATCCACAAGACTCGACCGGCGTTGGAAATCTGGCGGAGGCATATTACTGGATTCCAGGGCAGCAGAAGAAAGCACAAGCGACGTATCAGAGCGCAATCGCGCTCGCCGAGAAATCCCTGAAGGTGAATCCGCGCGACCTTGCACTCGTGAGCGAAATAGGCATCTACCATGCGATGCTTGGCCAGGCTGCTGAAGCAAACCAATGGACCCAGCGCGCTCTGCAAATGGACGCAGCAGATCCGGATGTGCTGCTCAACGCTTCTCTGGTTGCCGCTCACTTCGGCCAAGACCAATCCGCCATTGATTACCTGCAAAAAGCTATCGTGGCTGGCGTCGCGCCAGAAACAGTATTACACTCACCAACCCTCAACCGGCTTCGGTCGAACCCGCAATTCCAGTCGGCCCTGCAACACACAACGGCGAAATAACCTGGGCCCAGGTAGTCCCCAATTCAGACGACGAGGATATTTATGGCAGCCCTTCCACAACCTGATCTCACTCCACGCTTTCGCTCGCCCCTTGAAGTATTTGACGAAGAGATGAACGCCTATCTGGTAACGATTGATAACAACCAGGGCGAGGTTGACGTCGACTACGCCCACGTTTCTAAATTGAAGAAGCAAGAGATCATCTGGCAGAACAATGCCACCGATCCGGTCACCATTGCGTTTTTCACCTCGGATTTCACTCCTTTCGAACAGGCTGTTTTTACTGTCGACCCCGGAAAATCAGCGCGCAGCGGGCCGGTTACGAGAGGTATCGACTACGCAGCATACGAATACGCGGTGATCGGATCACAGGGCGCAACGGATCCGACCGTGATCATCGACAAGTAAGTCAAGCCCGGAACATGTCTCTCGCGCTTACATCCACGCGTAAATGGCTACTCGCCGCGTCGGACCCACGTGGCGTGGCTCCGGATTCAAGGAGGTGTGAAATGCCAAACCCAAGGTGGATCGGCATTGACGGCTCTGGACACGTGTCATCTCAAGACGATCCAAAGCACATAAGCAAGGCAAACGACGAAGCGGCATGGAAATGCCTGGATGGCGGTGAATTTACGGTCCAATTCACTCCTCCTCCAGGCCCATTCCAAACCGCGACCTTTACTGTAACCCCGTCCAGTCCAGCTCACTCAGGTCGGGTAGTTCACGGTAACCCAGGAGACGAATTCCCTTACACAATCACCAGCAACCTGGGCACCACCGACCCCAGGGTCATTATCAACAACTAGCTTTAGGGAATCGCGAGGTCCCGCTCACCAACGG
>CAZBCQ010000006.1:50112-52096 GCA_964490255.1 uncultured Terriglobales bacterium
AATCGCGAGGTCCCGCTCACCAACGGGACCTCACTTCACTTGATCGTGATCGTAATCACCTGTGCGCCGGAGACTACATAATCCACGGGCGTGGATTCCTCTCCGACTGACGACTCTCCCAGTACCACCATGTCTTGCGTGCCCCGCATGCCTTCCATCACGTTCATCACCGAGAGCGGCAGCGTCGGCATGATCTTGTCCTGCACCATCGCCTCTGGATTCTGCTCCAGCAGCGAAACATAGAGACGGTCGTTGATGCGCTCTTTGTTCAGCATGGCAATCGTCGAAGCCAGATCGAGCCGCTGCGCAAACGGCCGAGCCGTCTTCCGCATCTTGTCGAGCGTATCCGCATCGCTCACCAGGATCCGCAACATCCCTTTTGGCGTCGACGTCGGAATCTGTATCGGAACCTGCCGCACAATGCGTTCTCCGCGATAGGGCCTCAGCGCGGCTTCAATCGTGATCTGATCCCCAGGCCTCGCTTCCGTCACATCCGTGCGAGCGCTTTCCAGCCGCGCCCACCGGCGCTCATTCAGGATGTCGAAATCGAGTTCCACTCCCGTGATGCTTGGCTTCACGAACTGATTGTCATAAATGCGCCCGAATCGATCTCCCAGCGAAAGCGCAAGCGCCGCTGCCGTCGGCACGCTGCCCTCTGATGGCGCGTACATATCCTGCAGTTTGACCTCGGGGTATCCGTGCACATCGATCTGCCCATTCAATCGGTACGTAACATCTTCGCCGTACTCATTGATCCCCTGCAGCACGCTGTACGCGGTCGACATGATCGCCACCGGCGTCATCTTCGGGTTATTCAGCACTTCGTAATGGAAGGTCTTCGGATTCGATCCGCCATGTACGCGCAGTGTCACCGGGATCATGTCCGGCTTCTGATCGAAACGGCCGAGGATGCCCGTGTGCCGGTCCTGCACGAATGCGCCCACCGCCTCGGTCGTGTTGATGATCTTGAAAGCATTCTCCGGTGATGGCAGCGTGGCAACCACCTGCGCCTTATTCATCGGAATGTCGACATTGCCGAACTGCAGCAGCGGGTGTCCACACGCAAGCAGTCGCTCCGGATCGATATAGGTGACGGTGCACGTCGCCGCAATACTGAGATCGCCGCGCACCAGCACGGCGCTGACCGCCGACCCGGGCACCAGCGGTTCCGGTTGCTTATCATCGCTCACCGAACCAGCACCCATCACCGGCGTAATACCCGCGGCTGCAAACTGCGGAGCAAAGCGCCGGACTGCATCTTCTGTAAAGCCGTTAAATACCAGCGGCGTATCGATTGGCTTCAGCAGGTTGGCGAAATTCTGCACACCAGATCCGCTGCTCACCGGGCCCGGCCCAGCTACCGGCGTCAGCGGAGTAGCTGGACGCTTCGCCGACGTTTGGTCCAGCGTATTGATCTCCAGCATCTGCTCGATTGGAGTGACTCCGGCGATCGGCTCTTTCGAGAACTCCCCGATCCGGAATGCCAACGCGCCCACCAGTTTTCCGTCAATATAGACGGGGCTGCCGCTCATGCCCGCGACCACCCCCGTGTATTCGGGCTTGGTTCCCTGCAGTCGGATCAGGATCACGTCGGAATCGGGCCCGTTCATGTTCTTCAGGACTCCAAGCACCTCCAGGTTCATGGGCTCGGGCTTCGTGCCCTGGAACACGGTGTAAGCCACACCCTTCATGCCCGCATGGACCTCGGACAGCCGCATAATCGGCACATTGGGTTTAAAAGCAGGCTGAGCGGACCAGCAGCTCTGAATGGAGAAGACTAGGGCGATGAAGCAAGCGAGCTTTTTCATACTACCGGCGTGAACCTCTGGTCCCTGGGGGTGGGACCTATCGCGAATGGCTTATCTCTTAACCTGATACGATCCACCTGCGGACCAGATCAGCGGAAACTGCTAAAAATGATGCCGATGACGTCGAGTCAAAATGGTGGATTTGAGGTTCTATACTAGCATAGAGATTCTGGTGC
>CAZBCQ010000007.1:0-4802 GCA_964490255.1 uncultured Terriglobales bacterium
GGTTTGCTGAACAGGTAGCCTTGTACTTCGTCGCAGCAATGTCGCCGTAGCAGCGATAGTTGCGCTTCATTCTCAACTCCTTCGGCAGTGACTTTCAGGTTCAGACACTTTGCCATGTTGATGATCGCTGCCGTGATAGCTGCGTCGTCATCGTCATTGGTTCCGAGATCGCGAATGAAGCTACGGTCGATTTTTAGCTTACTTACGGGGAACTGCTTCAGGTAACTGAGGCTGGAATAGCCAGTACCGAAGTCGTCGATCGCGAGCCTCAGGCCCATAGCTTGCAATTGTCCAAGAACCTGGAACATCACGTCTTCATTGGAGAGTAAAAGGCTTTCTGTGAGTTCGAGTTCCAGGAGTTCGGGATTCAGTCCAGTATCGTGTAAAACACGGCTCACCATATGAGCGAAACCGTCTTGTCGGAACTGTACTGCTGAAACGTTCACCGCGACCGGTACTACAATTGCGCTGTCTTTTTGCCAAAGCTTGGCTTCCGCACATGCAGTCCTGAGTACCCATTCGCCGATCGGAATGATCAGGCCGCTGTTCTCAGCTATTTTGATGAACTTATCTGGAGGCACCATTCCAAGTTCTGGGTGTTTCCAACGCAACAGTGCTTCGCAAGCTGTAACAGTTCCTGTCAGCACGTCTATTTCCGGCTGATACATCAAAAAGAATTGTTGTTTTTCCAACGCCATGTGAAGACTGTTTTCCAGCGTGAGCCGCTCCGACACTTGCGCGTTCATCTCCTCACTGAAGAAGCGGAAATTGTTTCCTCCTTCATCCTTGGAACAATACATCGCCGCGTCGGCATTCTTGATTAACGTTTCTACATCCTCACCGTGATCTGGAAACATGCTGATCCCAATGCTGCACGTCACATTCAAGACCTGCCCTCGAAGCACGAACTCCTTTTTGACAGCATTGATGATTCGCTCGGCCGCGATAGCAGCGTCGGCTACTTCTTTGATTGAAGTAAGGATGACGACAAACTCGTCGCCGCCAAGTCTCGCGATCGTGTCCTGTTCACGTGACCATGTTTGCAGCCGAGTAGAGAGTTCCTGAAGCAGCAGATCGCCATAAGAGTGCCCAAGCGAGTCATTAATGTATTTGAATCGGTCCAGATCGAGAAAGAGCACGGCGAGCTTTTCACGATGCCGTTTCGCGCCGGCGAGCGCCTTCGCCAATCTGTCCTTTAACAGAGTCCTGTTTGGCAGTCCCGTGAGCGAATCGTAATAGGCTAAGAACTGAATCCGTTCTTCGGCAGTCTTTCGGTCGGTGATGTCTACCAGTGCTCCCTCGATGATTGCAGACCCATCTGCCTGCTCGAGATGTTTCGCATTGCTCAGTACCCAGCCCCAACTCCCGTCCATGCGACGAAGTCGGTGTTCGGCATTTGTAATTTCTTTTTCCCGACCGAAACCGCTGTCACGAAGATGATCGTAGAATACGTTGACCAGAAGTTCCGCCTCAGCATGGCGTTGCAATAAGTCTGCACGATTCGAGAAGCCCAGTATTCGGGCGAACGCTTCGTTGCAGTCTTTGATCGTTCCACTCTGATCTGCGATGTACAACCCAGTCACGTTCCGCTCGAAGATACGACGATAACGTTCTTCCAGCGCCAGCTCATTTTGCAGCTTTAATTCGATTACGCGGGTTTGCTCGCGTACTCGGTTTCTAAGAATAAAAACCCATGCCGCTATCGCCAGAGTCAAAGCAGCCAAAAGAGATACGACTCCAAACGCTTTCTCAGCAGTTAGCCACGGTGGATAAGCTGTTACACGAATATCGTCAGGCGTGCGCAAAACAATTTCGAAGTCCAGCGGATTTCCATTTTCGTCAGCTCTGACTGAGCAAACTCCTGTGACTACGACTTTGCTTCCCAGCGGGGCCATCCATTTTTGTTCGGACGGGGTCGACAGCGCTGCTTCGAAGGTGACGTGATCGTCACTTTCAAGAACTAAAGCATAAGAGTTGAGATGCTGCCGATGCCCGCGTACCGTTCCACGAATCCTGACCAGTTGTGCATCGTATCCACCTTTCAACGCCTGCCGGGCAGTCACATCCGCCGGCGCAATCTCACGGTGTTTGGCGCTGCCGCGAACACTTGCGGATTTGAGAATTGGTGTGTAACTGCCGGCTGACGGAAACCCGATCACTTCGACTTCATCACCCGGACGCGCTGGAGTCCCATCCTGAGTGTCCACATAAAGTCCTCCAGTGGCATCCATCAGGTACAGCCCGCGCTGCGGAAACCGCGCCGTCACCGTCCCAACGACCTTCACTCTATGTACGTCTGCTACATCAGCTGAGAATTGACGGACCTTCCCAATCGGGCTGATGTCAACTTCGAACGGATCGACCGGCGCAGGCTCCAATACGTCGAAGTCGTTCACGCTCGGTGTAAGAAGGTGAATCGAAACTAACTGGTGGCGACGATTGAAGGCGGCGCCGCAGACCCCGCGAAAACGAACATTAGCGTCTACCAATTGCATCGGGAACGCGGCTCGATAGCCCGGGGTTCTGACTTTGAAACTTCCGGTCGGCGTTGCGACGTCGATTACCAGTACGTCTCCTTCCGCTTCTTGAACAAACGAGCGAACCACACCGTCCATCTCGACCCAACGTCCGTCAAACGAACCGGTGCTGGCCTGCCCAAAGCTGAGGTGGATTGGTTTCGGCGCGGATGCAGTGCCTAGAACTCTCCATTTCGGCTTCGATATATACGGAGTGAAGCCAGAAGCGGCGATCCCGGTGATGTCGAGTACCTGACCAGGACGCGGACGATCACCCGAGAGCCCTCGCAGGTCCACCCAGATGCCACCAGTTGCGTCCTGCACGAATAGGTTGGGCCCAACAGAATCGTAGTACGTCACCACCCCGCGCAAATGAACTTCAGGAGAGTTGAGGAGTGCATCTGGTTTCAAGTGCCGTATCTGGCGTACTGACCACGTACGTGCTCCGGAGGGCGAGGACGCCGCGCTCGATTGATGACTGAATGCGTGCACACAGAACAGCAACAGTAATAAGGAAAGCAGGATGCGACGCATCATCTTGGTTACCGTATCGACGTATTGCAAAAAGAAATGAGGCACACGTTTCACTGACAAAACAGTGGCTTACATATGCGCTATCGGCGAGTGTGAGACAGAAGATTAGTTAGTCCATTGAGGAAAGAGCCGAAGGTGGGAGCGGTCCGCCGACATCGACAAGGGAGGTCGAAGGGCAACGTCTGCTGGAACGGCTCACAGGTCCCGCTGACCTGCTCTTTTCGGTCTTAACCTGGCTTCTTTACCCGAAAATCTTGCTGCGTAAGGTTCCGATCCGCTCGCTACTTTCCTTCTTTGATTCAAGCAGATACCCGACTGTCGATCCGCGTCAGGGGATTCCCCTGTCCCCTTTACCGTAAGGAACTTACGACTCGCTATAACACAAACCTATAAAGAGGTTGGGGAACGCGGAACCTAGATGTCGACAGTAACGCCAAGACATGCGGCCTTTTCAATGCCCAATCAAAAGGGCGAGAGCAGGCGGCTTTGGGCTGCCCGAATCGCCCGCTGCGCGATTCTTGTCGGCCTGCTTTTTGTTCTCCTCGGTGCCTCAGGTCGCCAGCCAGTATTCCGGTTGGAATCCCCGAACGGCTTGGATTTCGTATTGCGGAATTCGCCCACGTCCAAAAAGCATTTGATCGAGACGATGCCCGGGGGCATCGCGCTGCTGGATTACAACAACGACGGGCTTCTCGACATTTTCCTGGTGAACGGAGGCAAGATCACCGCCTCGACGCCCGCTTCAGGAAATTTCGACCGATCCGACCCGAAATACTGGAACCGGCTCTATCGCCAGAACCCCGACGGCACCTTTACCGACGTGACCCAGGAGGCCGGCCTTACCAATGCCGGCGACGGGAATTATGGAATGGGGGTGGCCGTTGGCGACTACGACAACGACGGTTATCCCGACATATTCGTAACCAGCTACGGGCACAACATCCTCTACCACAACAACGGCAACGGCACGTTCACTGATGTGACGGCGCAGGCTGGAGTGGCGGGAGGCGGCTGGTCGGAGTCGGCGGGATTTTTCGACTACGATAACGACGGCAAGCTCGACCTGTTCGTCGTTCGCTATCTGGACTGGAACTTCGAGCGCAGCAAGTCCTGCGGTGGCGACATTCAAAGCTATTGCCCGCCGGGTGAGTTTCCCCCCATCAGCAACATCCTCTATCACAATCGCGGTGACGGCACGTTTGAGGATGTGAGCGTCAAGTCCGGAATTGCCGCGCTCAAAGGTCACGGACTGGGTGTGGCGTTTGCCGACTACGACGGCGACGGTTTCACTGATGTTTTCGTCACCAACGATGTCGTGGATCACTTCCTGTTTCACAACAACGGCGATGGAACGTTCAGCGAGCGAGGTCTCGACGCCGGCGCGGCTCTTACCGGAGATGGCAAGCTGATGGCCGGCATGGGCGTGGTTTTTCAAGATTACGACAACGACGGCCGTCCCGATCTGGTGATGACCGTCCTGCCTCCGCTGGTATACGGCCTGTTTCGCAATGAAGGGGAAGGCGTGTTCACGGACAGGAGTTTGGAAGCCGGTTTCGGTACCCTGTCGGGAAACGTCTCGGGATGGGGGATCGGGCTCGAGGACTTCGACAACGACGGGTGGAAGGACGTCTTCGTCAATCAGGGTCATGTGATCGATACCGTCGATCAACTGTCTCCCTCATTTCACTATCTCGAACCGCCACTCTTGGCACTCAATCACAACGGTCGATTCGAGCGCGCTGATGCCGGTAC
>CAZBCQ010000007.1:4902-20944 GCA_964490255.1 uncultured Terriglobales bacterium
CGCCACTCTTGGCACTCAATCACAACGGTCGATTCGAGCGCGCTGATGCCGGTACGTCGACGCCAATTGCCGGACGTGGCGCCGCATTTGGGGATCTGAACAACGACGGCTGGATGGACGTCGTCACCACCGTTCTGGGTTCGCATCCGCAGGTGTACATCAACAATGGCGGAACTCAGCACTGGCTGGTGATCACCTTGCAAGGCACACGTAGCAATCGCGATGGATATGGTGCACGTGTTCAGGTGAACGGGCAAACACGGTTTGCGACTGCCTCCGGTAGTTACCTGTCTTCGAGCGACAAGCGGCTTCACTTTGGCTTGGGCGTGGCCGAGAGCGCCAGGGTCGACATCACGTGGCCCTCTGGGATTCATCAGGTCCTGAACGATGTTCGTGCAAATCAATTTCTGAAGATAGTCGAGCCGGTGCACCCATGATTCATACTCTGTTGATTCTTAGCTTATTGCCGCAATTGGTTGCCGCCGCCCTCCCCTTTAATGCACAAAAGCATCTCGAAGCCGGTCTTGACGCGCAAAGGCAAGGTCGCCTGGAAGCCGCGGTCACCGAGTTTCGCCAGGTAACAGAGCTCGCGCCGGATGCGCCCGTCGGATATGTCCGCCTGGGTGGAGCTTACATACAGGAGCATGAGTATCAGCCGGCGATTGCTCCGCTGAAGCGCGCGCTCGAAATCGACGCAGACCTGGCGCCAGCGCACCAATTGCTGGGATATGCGCTGCTGGTCCAAGGCTATGCGGCGGAGGCAATTCCGCATCTCGATCGCGTGCATGAGTTCGGCGCACTGGGAATCGCACAGATTCAGGCCGATCAGCCCTCGGATGCGGTGAAGAATCTGCAACTGGCGCTGGAACGCACTCCGAATGACCCCGATCTATTGTTCTATCTGAGTCGGGCCAGCCAGATGTTGGCGAATTCTTCAATCGGTGCGCTAGCTGCCCGCTTCCCAGGATCGGCGCGCGCACATCAGGTTATGGGGCAGAACTATTTCATGGTCAAACAATTAGCTCAGGCCGAAAAGGAATATCAGCAGGCCCTGGCACTTGGTCCCGATTTGCCCGGTTTGCATATGGAGTTGGGGCAGATTTACGCCGAAGGCGGACAGTGGGCCAAAGCGGCGGAACAATTTTCGATCGAAGCGAAACAACAACCGGGAAACGGGGAAGTTGCTTATCGGCTCGGGGACGCGCTTCTCCAACAGGGAAAGCCAGCCGAAGCAGCGGCTGAACTGAAGCGATCTGATGAGTTGCGCCCGGATATGTCAGAGACTTTGTACGCGCTCGGCAAAGCTGCATTTGCCAGTGGCGATACCGAGACCGCCGAGCGAGCATGGAGCCGCGTGGTCGAAATCGAAAAGAACAGTTCGTTAGCCGGCCAGGCGCACTTCAGTTTGGCAGGTCTCTATCGAAAGACCGGCAAGGCTGAACAGGCCAGCAAGGAAATGCAGAGTTTTCGCGAATTACAAGGGCGGAAGTTAGAACCAGCTGTGGCGCAATAGAAAAGGATGCGCACAGCAGGTTAAAACCGATTTTGACTACGGACGAGTGCGGTAACAGTGTCGGGATGAAGCTCTCTATGGCGACAGCCAGTACAGAACAATACGAGATTCCGGTTTCTTCTCCGCGGGAGAACTACGGAAGGCCACTAGTCATCATTGCAGTCCTCTTCTTCACATTAGGCTTTTTGATCTGCCTAAATGACATTCTCATCCCGCACCTGCGATCGATCTTCAACCTCAGTTATCCAGTCGTGATTTTTGTTCAATCTGCCTTTTTCTGGATCCCGCTTTTGTCGATTCCGGCAGCACGGTTCGTGGATCGTGTTGGCTATCAGAGGACTATGGTTGCGGGTCTGCTTACGATGGCTCTCGGAGCGCTTCTGTTCGTGCCTTCGGCAAGCATTCGCTCTGGGGCGCTGTTCTTTGCAGCATTGATCGTGCTAGGCATTGGACTGACCGCCGTGCAAGTTGCGAGCAATCCCTATGTGGCCATTCTGGGATCTCGGTCGACAGCTTCGAGCCGCCTGAGTCTGGTACACGCTTTCAAGGCGTTGGGATTCGCCATTGCCCCGCAGTTCGGAAGCATGCTGGTGCTAAGTGCGACGCCAGTGAGCCAATTGGAACTGAACAATCTGTCCCAGGAAGCACTCCGATATTACCGCGTGGCGCAGGCTGAGTCCGTAAAGCTGCCTTATGTCCTGATGGGAATTACGTTGTTGGCTTTGGCCGCTATTTTTGGCAGCTCGCGTTTGCCGGAGTTTGCTTTCTCGCACCGGCGAACGGGCCCCAACGGCAGCAACGCCCTCTGGAAGCATCGCAACGTGATCTTGGGCAGCCTCGCCGCGTTCGCTTGCGTCGGCGCCGAGGTTTCGATCGGTGGGCTGCTAGGGAACTATCTCACTCAGCTCAAGATCGGTCGTCCAATGGGACTAACGATTGCCGAGTTGGCTTCGTTCTATGGGGTCGCGGGAGTCGCTGGACTCTTCATCGGCTGGGCAATCCTGCGAAAGGTACGCGCCAAATACCTGTTGGGAATCAGTGCCGCGACCGCGACAATGCTGGTCCTCATGTCAATTCTCACAACAGGCCACGTGGCCATGTGGACCATGATTGCCGTTGCATTGTGCAATTCCATCATGTTCCCGTGTGTGTTTGCGATGGGCATCGCCGACCTGGGGCCACTTACGATCGATGCCTCTGGGCTGCTGATGACAGGAACAATCGGCGCGGCAATCATTCCCCTGGCGCAGAATTTTCTCGTGCATCGAATCAGCCTGAATAGCAGCTTTGCGGTACCAATAACCTGCTATATGTTTGTTCTATGGTTTGCAGCCCGGTATAGACCTGCGAAGGTGAACTACGAGGAAGAGCCCGGCGACTTCGCAGTGACACAAAGGCCGGCGGAAGCGGCCTACCAGACATAAACCGCTGCCACGCGAGGCGGACCAGAGCGGTTATCGATCACCTGAGTTTCCAGAACAATCTCGATATTCTTCTTTAAAGCGCCTTTTGGAGCCTGGTGCAGAAGGTCGTTCATGTGCCGTGGATCGACCAGGAATTCTCCCGCGGCGACCGTCCCTCCGCGTGCGATACCGGCAACAACCAGAGCTAGTCGATCTGTGTTCGGATCCACGAAACGAGCAACGATCGCGTAATCCTTGTAAGTCCCCTTCTGCTGCACCGAACGGTCCAGTAGCCATGTCCGATCACCGGGCTTCTCACGGTCTTCAATCCACAATTGGCTCATATCCGTACTATTCGCGAAATGGAAGCGAAGAGGTGACGTGAGACGCAAAGTCCAGTTGTTGTCGAACGCACCGATGAAGACGGTCGGCCCTCGACGCAAGTCGGTAAGCGTGGTGGCGGCCTCTCCTCTTACCTGGTATTCCTTCCCGCGAACTTGCAGCAATCCCGCCATATTCACCAGTGGACTGATATCGTCGATGATGACGGTCACCATCTCGTCACGAAGCGTGTTTTCATGCAGGGGATCGGCCGCGTCCCGCAGAGTAATCGTGGAAAACTGGCGTTGATCGGCAATACAAAACAGAATTGGCTCCTCCGACCTCACCAAAGGACGCCAGAACTGGTCGATTGCGGGGTCGTGGTACATCTGCCACAGGATGAAAGCCCCGATGATAACGGCCGCCAACACTGCAATTGCCACAAACTTGTGGGGAAAAAGACTTTGACCGTTCGCGACTACCGCTGGAGGAGCGAGTGGAGTTTGTGGTTCTGGGCGAACACTGTTTTCAGGAGCAGCTTGGTGAACCGGTTCAACCGCCTCGGGTGGGGTGTTCGGAGTAGGCCAGTAATACTGTGGAGCGTAGCCTCCCGAAGGCAGTAGAAGTCTCAGCTCCTGTTCATGACCGGGGTCCTGATAATACTGGGCAATACGTTTGCGAACCTCTGCGGCGGTGACGCGGACGATCGGGTTGCTCGTCGTGTCATAGTCAGGACTACACCCGAACACTTCAATTCCGACGGTTCGTTCCTTCAGATTTGCACTTTGACCCTCGATGGACTGAGTTACTACAAATTTCAGGAAACTGGGATACCGTTTGCTGTTATGAAAATGTGGATTAGCCAGGAGCCGATCTAGCTGCTCTCGAATAGCCTGCTTGTCCTGTTCCGTTTTTGGAACCCACTCAGACTGCATTCACACCATCTCCCTGGCAGGACGCGGAATTCTACCGAAAAAAGAGGACTGACGGCCATTTTGCACGTCACAGGTTGCAGTGACAATGGTCATTTCGAAACTACCGTTAGAGTACTGAGAACACTTGGCAACGCTCAATTCTTTTCGTGCTAAGACCTAACTCTTTACGTGCCTGAATGGACGCTTTATTCAGATCGTATCTGAGTCCGTGAATGAGCCAAACAAGCAGGATGCCGGCAAATAAGTAGTTTTAACCGCTTTCTTTTCCGTAAGTACCTTACAGCTAGTCAAACGATTCACCTATAACCTCGGACGGCAGAGAACCTGATTCCCAGCGACTCGCCGCAGTCCATCGGTCATACAGAGCGTCCGCTAACACCTCTATCTCTACATTTTTATTCATGGAGGTTAGACGGGCGACGGGATCGGATGGAGTTCCTGACACAGGAAGCCAGCTGCGGGAAGTCCAGGCTAGTTTCCCGGAAAACGCGTTGGCTCCGAACCTGCCGCAACTTTCGGAGCCAAGGAAACTGTACCTCGATACGCTTTGGAGGCGTAATACACACAATGGCGACTAAGCAACTACTTCGATCCTGCGTTCTCATGGTGATCGGAATTGCGGTCGTTCTGATGCTCTTGCCCGCGAACCTATCAGCACAAAGCCAGGCATTCACCGCGACCCTGAATGGCAGCGTCACCGATTCTTCCGGAGCTCAAGTCTCTGGCGCGAAGGTGACTCTTACCAATACAGAGCGAGGCATCACGCGAACCTTTACCACCAACGATTCCGGGATGTACACCTTTACCCTACTTCCACCAGCATCTGGTTACGCTTTGCAGGTGGAATCTTCCAACTTCCAGACGTACAAGCAGACTGGCATTGACCTGGTCGCGGGGCAGACCGCTCAACAGGCAGTCGTCCTGCAGATCAGCGGTGCAAAAGAACAGGTCGTTGTAGAAGCCGCGGCGGCGTTGGTGAACGCAGAGAATCCGAATGTCGGATCCGACATCACGTCACGACAGATCGTTGAGCTTCCTCTCAACCTGCGTAATGTCTACAACCTGTCGCTGTTGAATTCGTCGGTCAACAACAGCTCCGAATACCAGGTAGTGGGAGGCAACGGCCTGTCCGGAACCGCGGACCAGGACGTTTCTTTCCTGAACTTCGGTGGAACGTTCTTCGGAACCAATGCCATCCTTCTGGACGGCACCTGGGATACGGGTTCCGATTGGGGCGGTCTGGTCTTTATTCCATCAGTCGACAACGTCCAGGAATTCAAGATCCAGACGAATGCCTTCACCGCACAATATGGTTGGAGTAGCGGCAACATCGTCAACGTGGTGACGAAGTCTGGAAGCAGCGCTTTCCACGGTGATGGGTACGAGTTTTATCGCAACAGCGCGATGGATGCTCGTTATTACTTCGCCGACAAAAAGCCCGACTTCCATCGGCACCAGTTCGGTGGAGCATTTGGTGGACCGCTGGAAATCCCTCACCTCTATGAGCAGAAGAATAAAACCTTTTTCTTCGTGAGCTACGAAGGGCAGCGTTCCAGCACGCCTGCGAACCCAACCGGCACGGTTCCAACGGACGCGATGAAGAGCGGCGACTTTTCCTCGCAACTGGGCGGACCGACGGGAGCCGTGGACGCACTCGGGCGCCCGATTCTAGCCGGTGCTATCTACAATCCGTTCACGACGCGTCAGATCACGGCCGGGCAGGTTGATCCGACCACAGGTCTGGTAGCGACTTCAACCGGATGGATCCGCGATGCATTTCCGGGGAACAAAATTCCCGGCACGATGTTCGACAGCGTGGCCAACAATATGTTGCAGTACTGGCCTTCGCCCAATGCGAATAACCCTAACTTCAATTATTCGCAGAGCGCGGCCTCACCCTTCCACTCCAACGAATATTCAGTCAGGGTCGATCATAACTTCACCGATAACACCCGCTTGAATGTGCGCTGGTCGCAGAAGTGGGAGACCAAGACGAATGCGCCTGAATACTATGGCGCCAATGATCCTGGCGGTCCGGGAGTGGTAGATCCGAACAACCGCTGGAGCATCAATGGCGGCTTGAACCATGTGTTCAGTCCGACTTTCGATATGAGTATTAACCTCGGCCTTAACCGCTGGGTAGAGCAGTCGCAGGTGCAGGGCTATGGATTCAAGGCATCGACTCTCGGCTTGCCCTCGTTTATCGACTCCATCTCTCCCCTGTTTCCTCTGGTTAAACCCGATTCAGTGCTTAGCCTGGGACCGGGAGCAGGGAACGGACTCGATGAATACGCAGTTCCAAGAAATATCGGAACCGCATCGGTCGATTTTGCGAAGATCCACGGCAGGCACTCGCTGAATTTCGGCTTCATGGATGTGCTCAGCCAACTCAATGGTGGGCACATCTTCACAACCACCTTTAACTTCCCGACTTCCATGACGGCGGGTCCAAATCCACAATCTGTCACCACCGGAACCGGAGCGGGTATGGCCAGTTTCCTGCTTGGCGTAGGAAATGGTCAGACCGGATACAATGCCTGGCCTGCCAGCTCGAAGCACTATCTTGGCTGGTATTTGCAGGACGACTGGAAGCTCACCAGGAAGTTGACCGTGAATCTCGGCCTGCGCTATGAAATCCAAACCGCGCCGGTCGAGAAACATAACGGTCAGGTCTACTTCGATCCTACGGCTGTGAATCCGATCAGTTCAGCCGTTGGGTTCCAGGTGCTCGGCGCGGATGTCTACAACAACGGCAGCAATCGTGGCTTGTACGACACACCGTACACCAACTTTGCTCCGCGCATTGGATTCGCGTACCAGGCCCTCAACAAAATCGTTGTCCGCGGGGGCTACGGATTGTTCTACATTCCGAGTTATCCGGGCGCAGGACCAAACCAGGGCTTTTCGCAATCCACACCGTGGGTGGGCGAACAGCCGAATGGCGTCGTACCTCAAGACGTTCTCAGTAATGCCTTCCCGAACGGAATGCTGACAGCGAACGGTTCCGGCTTGGGAGGCCTGCAGGATGTCGGTTATGGCACGACTGCGACATATCCCGGTCGCAAGGTCCCATACGTAGAGCAGTGGATGTTCGGCGTTCAGTACTCTATCTCGGACAACGATCTGCTAGACCTGTCCTACGTGGGCAACCATGGTGTTCACATGCTTGCCTCGGGCGTGCAGCGCAACCAGTTGTCGGATGCGGAGCACAACTCTCTTGGTCAGGCCGAATACAACTTGGTGCCGAATCCGTTTTACGGCCACATCACCTCGAGCGGCTGCGGCTTGGCCGATCCAACCATCATCCAGGGGCAGCTCTTGAAACCGTTCCCACAATACTGCAGCGTTTATGAAGTGAATGCACCTGTAGGCTTCTCGATGTATGACGCTTTGCAGGCCACCTACTCGCATCGCTGGAAGTCAGGACTTACCCTGCAGGCTTCGTACACGTTCTCGAAGTTCATCGATAACGTGAACGGCGCTTCCGGATGGGCCTTTGTGGGATCGAATGCCATTCGCAACTTCAACAACCTGGCTGCCGAAAAGTCGGTGGATGGAAATGACATCCCCCACAGCCTGGTTATCAACTACATCTACGAATTGCCGTTCGGACGCGGCAAGGCTGTCGGCGGAAGCTGGAATGGCCCGGTGAACGCGATTCTTGGCGGCTGGCAGCTTGCTGGAGTGACCAGCTTCAAGAGCGGCTTCCCGCTTTCGATCACATGCGCGGACAACAGCCAATCGTTAGGTGGAGCTGTTGGGCGTTGCAATGTAATCGGCAATCCAGTCCCGGCAAATCAGACGATCAGCAACTGGATCAACCGTGCAGCATTCCAGGATGCTCCTCTGTTCACCTATGGCAATTCGGCGCGGTATCTCTCGAATCTGCGGTCGCCCGGTTATCAAAACTGGGATATCGCGATCCAGAAGTACTGGAAGTTCGGGGGTGAGACCAGGCGGCTGCAGTTCCGCGCGGAAATGTACAACGCATTCAATCACGCGAACTTCTACGCACCCAATCAGAACTTTGAGGATCCGAATTTCGGAAAGATCTCCAATACTCTGGCTCCTCGCGATGTTCAGATTGGAGCGAAGTTCTACTGGTAATTCGGCAGCAGCGTAGGCTGACGAAATAGGGACAGCGGGACCCGAGTGGACGGTACGATTCCCGGACGACAACAGCGGGGAGCAAGGAAACAGGCTCTCCGCCAAGTCGAAACCTCCACCAGCGGGTCTCGCGATGTCCAACATTCCTTTCTGACTTCAACGTGACAAGCGGCAAGATGAGAGCCCTGAATGCAATCATCATGCTCTCCTGTGACGTAAGTGGTCGGTGGGAGAGATCGAGCGCATAGAAGGAGATCCGCTATCAAACGGCTCACGTGGGTACCCTCAGGAGCACTGTGTTTTTTGATCCTATTCTTGTTTGCAGTTGCTGCATGGAGCCAGCAGAAGAGCATCGCTCAAGGCGCAATCGCCGTCGGCCCAAAGCCGCTGTTCCTTTTGTCCATCTCGCAGAGCCGTTCCATTCCCAACGGCATCGAGCTGCATAGTGGTAACGCAATCATTCAAGTCATAGCTCTGCGTGACGATGTCCTGCGGGTTCGAATCAGCAGCAGCGGACAGTTGCCAGAGGACGCTTCTTGGGCGGTCCTTAACGAAGCGAGAATGCATCGGGTTGAAGTTAAGGCCGAACACTCGGCGGACACCGTGGGGTTTCGTACGAGTTCGCTTCGCGTCCAGTTTCGGCTTTCTGATTCGCGTCTCAAAGTCACGGACCTGGACGGAAACGAATTGCAGGAAGATGCGTTCGGATGGCCAGTCGAATTTCATGGTGAGGCGTTTCGCATCTACAAACGCATGCCTGAAGATGAGCATTATTTCGGGCTCGGAGATAAAGTAGGTCCGCTCGATCGCCGTAATCAGGCATTCACGCTCTGGAACACCGATACCTACTCCTTCCAGGAATCGACAGATCCAATCTACAAAAGCATTCCGTTTTTCATGACCTTCAGGCAGGGAAGGGCGTGCGGAGTCCTGCTCGACAACACCTGGCGAACCAGTTTCGATTTCGGTAAGCAATCGGCGGGCGTTTATTCATTTGGGGCGGAAAACGGTCCCATTGACTACTACCTTATATATGGTCCCGAGCCGAAACAGGTTTTGAAGGCATACGCATGGCTAACCGGGACCCCGCCGTTGCCGCCACTTTGGACGTTCGGTTACCAGCAGTCACGCTACAGTTACGAGACCGAGGCGCGAGTCCGCGAAGTTGCGAACAAGCTTCGTCACGATCGCATACCCGTAGACGCCATTTATCTCGATATCGATTTTCAGAAGCAGCATCGGCCTTTCACTGTCGACACGCAGAGCTTTCCGCATTTTCCGGAGATGGTGAGTGATCTGAAGAAGCAGAATCTGCACGTCGTCGCGATTACGGATCTGCACATAGCCGATGTTCAGGACGGCAGCTACGGGCCATACGTAACCGGTACCCGTGGCGATCATTTCGTCAAGAACCCTGATGGCTCGACTTACGTCGGAGTCGTGTGGCCTGGTCCTTCGGTTTTTCCCGATTTCACGCGTCGGCAGAGCCGCGAGTGGTGGGGCAGTCTATACCGGCAACTGGTGCAGGATGGCATCTCCGGCTTCTGGAACGACATGAATGAGCCATCGATCTTCAAGGTGCCCAGCGGAACCATGCCCGACGGCGTGCAACACCGCATCGACGAACCTGGATTTGAGAAGCGGACCGCGACTCATCTCGAAATTCACAACGTCTATGGCATGGAAAATTCCCGTGCGACCTACGAAGGGCTGCTGAAACTTCAGCCCGATCAGCGACCATTCGTCCTAACCCGCGCAACCTATGCTGGGGGGCAGCGTTATGCCGCAACGTGGACCGGCGACAACAGCAGCACATGGAATCATCTTCGGCTAACTACGCCGATGCTTGTTAACCTGGGCCTGAGCGGTTTTGGCTTGAGTGGCGCTGACGTCGGGGGCTTCATCGGGACTCCGACGCCGGAGTTGCTCACCAAATGGTTCGAAGTTGGCACATTCCATCCCATTGATCGCGATCACACGGAGAAGGGAACTGCCGACCAGGAGCCTTGGGTTCATGGTGCCACACAAGAAGACATTCGCCGGCGATTTATCGAAGAACGATATCGATTGATGCCGTACATCTATTCCATCGCCGAGGAGATGTCGCGCACAGGCGTCCCCATGCTCAGGCCGGTCTTCCTGGAATTTCCCCAGGCGACTGCGGACCGGCATCCATTCGACATCGACGCGACCAATGAGTTCTTGTTTGGCCCTGACATTCTCGTGGCTCCGGCTGCTTTCCCAGAGAAGCCGTTTCCATACGAAGTGAAATTGCCGGCGGTCGACTGGTACGACTACTGGACAGGAAAACATGTGTCACAGCCGGCCACTGATGGCTCGGCCTATGACGCGCGCGTCATGGTTCATCCAGAACTCGATCAGCTGCCTGTATTCGTTCGTGCGGGCGCGATCGTGCCGATACAACCACTGACGCAAAGCACTGGCGAGGTTCCGCAGGGACCTCTGACGGTTCGGGTATATCCAGGCAAAGATTGTCAGGGCAGCCTGTATCTCGACGATGGAATCTCGCTGGCTTATGTGCATGGCGATTACCTCCGCATGAAGTTCACGTGTGAGCAAACTCCAACGGGAGTCCGAGTTCACATCGGCGAACACATGGGCAGCTACCAGCCCTGGTGGAAGCAACTGCGGTTAGAAGTCTATGGCTGGAACTCAACGAAGGCAGACGCCTTGGTTGGAGGCAAGCACCTCTCCGATTCTCCATCCATCGACAGCAATCGCGAGGCCGTTTCGGTTGAAGTGCCTGATGAAGGCCATGGACTCGATGTAGAGCTGACAGGGAGGATGAGCACCACAATACGCGCCAGCGAGTGATGGCGTTGGGTCAGCCAAGTCCATCTGATAATCAGAACGACCTTGAGGACCAGCCGATGACGGGCATGAGTTGTTTCAGACTCTCTGCATTGCATCGATTCTGTGCTTTTGGTACGTTCTGATGTGCTTGCGATGAAAATGTGCGGGACCCTGGTTCTCCTGTTCGCTTTACTCTCTCCTTCGTATCCACAAAATAATTTGACGATGCAGGCGGACAGCCCGCTCCATTTTCTCTCCGCGCATGGGCGGCGGGCGTGGGCTGGAGGATATGCCAACGGCGGCATGGAAGTCTGGGCGGGCGCTCTGCAAATCGCCAGCGATGTGCACGCTGAATTCCGGCGTGCCGGGGATGTCAGCCTGATCGCTGGGAACTCGATCGTAAGCAACATCGAGGTAAATCCTTCGTACGTTTCGCGAACGTACACCGGGCCCGATTTCTCCGTGGAAGAGCAGATATCAGTTCCGCTGAACGAGCGCGCCGTGCTCTTTCGCTATACGGTCCGCAGCCCGCGTCCGGTGCAGGTGATCGTGCAATTCGACCCCTCGCTCAATTTAATGTGGCCGGCGGCACTCGGCGGACAGGAAATACGCTGGAACGACTCCGGTTATTTGCTGACAGATTCGGGGCGCCAGTTCGCTGCGGTTGTTCTCGCGCCGGGCGCTGCTGCGCATGACGAACCCCTCAATACCGCGAGTAAATCGCAGAGTGGGGAACTCGCAATCGCGCTGGATCCGCAAACGCCGCAGGTTCTGTTCGCCGAGTTAAACGTGCAGCCGCGCGAGCGAGAACAAGATCTACTGGCGGTCGAGCGAGTGCTGCGAGAATCCGATTGGCAGCAGCAGGACGCGAAGCATTATCAGGACGTGCTCGCGTCTGAAGTGGAGATCGACACGCCGGATGCGACTTTAAATCGCGCGCTGGCATGGTCTGAAATCACACTCGATCAGGACTGGTTCTGCAACGACGCGCTGGGATGCGGTTATGTGGGTGGGTATGGTCCTTCACGACGGAATCGTCGTCCGCAGTATGCATGGTACTTTGCCGGCGATGGAATGATTGCCTTGCATGGAGCGCTGGCGGTTGGCGATCTGGAACATGCGCGAGACGAGATTCGTTTCATCGCCAAGTACCAGGATGCGCAAAGCGGAATGATCTGGCATGAACTCACGCAAAGCGCGCCTTATCTCGACTGGCGCGGCAAGTATCCGTACATGTTCGTTCACGCCGATCTCACCTATCCTTACATTTCAAGCATTGCTGATTACATCCGCGCTTCGAACGATCGCTCGTTCCTGCAGGAGATCTGGCCTTCGGTGCAGAGGGCATTCGCTTACGGGAGATCGTTAGTGAGCGCAGATGGTTTGCCTCGAGTGCCCGAAGGGAAAGAAGGAGCGAACGAGCAAAACCCACTCAGCGATGAATTGGGACTTTCCGCAGCATGGGTGGAAGCGTGCGGCGATTATGCACACCTTGCTGATCTAATGGGACAGTCGCAATCCGCGCACGATGCCACCCAACTCGCCGCTAAGGCTCGCGCCACGTTTTCGCAACGCTACTGGGACGCAGAACACAATTTTGCAATTCAGGGTTATCAGCGTGATGGAGAAAGAACCCTCGATCGTGGAGTCGGCGGCATCGCGGCTGTGAACTTGGGTTTGTTCAGTGATGCGCAGAGTGCCCACCTATTCGACCAGATCGCATCGTGGCGCTTTCAGTCGGATTGGGGCACGCGCAATGTTGCCATGGGCGAACCCGGATTCGATCCGACTGGATATGCGCATGGCAGCGTATGGGCTGCTCTTACGGCAAACGTCGCAGAAGCATATTGGGCTGGGCACCGGCCCGATGTTGCGTGGCAGATTTGGCGCACGCTGATTCCGTGGTCAAGCCTCGATTCTCTGGGGCACATGCATGAAGTTTTGGCCGGTGATACATATCATCCGCAATTGGAGTCCGTCCCAGAGCAAACGTGGTCGTCCGCAACATTTTTGTCCTCCGCAATCCATGGGCTCTTCGGACTCGAAGTCGATGCCGAAAGGAATACGTTCACGCTGGCTCCGCACCTCCCCGCGGAATGGGAGAATGCCGCATTACGCCGAGTGAAAATCGGAGGTGCGACAGTGAGCTTCACTTTTCAGCAGAGTTCGGACGGCCTTATGGTTCGCGTTCAAAACAGCGGCGATCCTTTACACATGATCTATCGTCCTGAAATTCCGCTTGGAGCGCAGGCTGTAACCGCGTCGTTAGCAGGGCGCAAGTTGGCGGTTCGAGTGGAAGCACATCCGGAAGACCAGCATGCGGTTCTGAATCTAACCTTGCCGCACGGCGATTCCGAAATTACGATCCATTATCGCGATGCGATTGAAATGGTGATGATGCCACCAAAACCGACGGTGGGGCAGAGCAGTTCGACCATAAAACTCACCTCCGCTGCGATGCACGGAAACACTCTTGAATTGGGAGTAGACGAGCAAGCTGGGCGCGACAATGAGTTTCAGATCCATACCCATCGACGTATTCAAAGCTCGCAGCACCTTCGTGTACAGCAGTTGTCTTCTGACGTGTACAGCGTGACCGTAGAACCTTCTGCGACGACAAACAGCAATCAATACGAGCACGAGGAACTTTCGATTATGTTCGCCAGATAGCTTAGCGCGACTTCTCCTCAGCAGTCGGCGCCAGACTGAACAAGATAATCTCGGAACTGTTCGCGAGCGGTAGTCGCACATTGATGCCAGCGTCCATAAGTTCGCGGCCGCTGACGATCTGGTCTGGCGCAGAATGATCGTGAAATCTCAACTGGTACCGCGATGACGGATCGAGGCCACGAAGCACAAATCTGTGCTCGCCTTCCGTTTCGGTCGACCCACGGAACGAATACACAGCGCCGCGATGCGTCTTGGGATCAAAGTATTCCATCCCATCCCAGCCGATCCCATCGGGACGTTCCGAAATGTGATAAAGATTCGCATCGCGAATTAAAGGCCGCAGCTGTGATTGATAAAGTGCAATCTCTTCTTTGGCAGCCTCATGTTGCTGCGCCGTCCACGACGTCGTATCGATCATGACGCTAAGCCAACCCATCATTCCACTCCGTAGCATGTATAGGAAGTTCTCCAGCTTCGGAGTAGGCCAGCGTTCCACGTACGACTCAAGCATTGCCGGCGGAAGAACAAAGCTGGTGTCGTAAAAAGCGCGCCGATTCGAAAGCGGATCGTAGGTGTCCGTGATGGAGAAGTAATCTCCGTGTGCGGCACTGCCGAAGTCCATCATCCGTCCACCGTCATTGCAGACTTCCAGCAGTAATCCACGATGGCGACGACGAAGATTCGATTGAATATCGTAGTAGGATCGAACTGCATGGTAGCTGACGTCCGTCGAATTCGAACTCAGCGAGAATACGAATCCGGAATCGCGGTACGTGCACTTGTTCAGCGGGTCCGGCGCGGCATGTGGATGCTCGGAGGCATCGCAACCCTTGGCCACAAGATACCCATCATGCTCGAGCATGTCGAGCTTGTAGTCGGATACGATACGATCGGTCTCGCGCATCGCCCATGCCTTAGCCGCGGGGACGCCAATGTCGATGGTCTGGCCTTTGAACTCCTCTGGCTTCCAGTTGTCGGGCAAATCGGTGGTCAACCAGCCACGAACCTTCGGATCGCGAACGTTTAGCGCGCCGGGAGTCTTGTCGAGCCCTGCCTGAGCCCAGTCTGCCCAGAGACCGAATTTCATGCCGTGTGCGTGGGCCTCATCCGCGATGGGCTGCAGCCCATGCGGAAATTTCGTCGCATCGGGATACCAATCACCCACGCCACGAAACCAGCCGGCATCCATGTGAAACATTTCGAAGCCGAGGCCGGCAGAATCGCGAATCATGCGTCGCGCGATCTGCTCGTTCACCACCATCCCGCCGCCCCAGCTATTGTTTACGACGAGTGGATAATGCGGATCGGCCCATGCGTCCTGGTTCGTGAGCACTTCACGCACCCAGCGGCGAAGCGTGTTCCCGGTGGCGTCCGGACCCCCGTGGGTGCCACCTAGGAAAATGCGCGGCGTTTCGAACGCCTCACCCCCCAGCAGACGCGTTCGGAAAGGACCGGGGTTCGGATTGAGTCCGACTTCGCCATGAATCGAATCGCCCTTTCGAGCGAGCGTCAAGTGCGTACGTCCGCTGAACTCGATGCCAACATACCAACCGGGCTCAGAACCGTCCCCGCGCTCGAAAAGAAAGTAGGGAATAATCTCTCGCGCCTCCCCTGGACGCGGCTGCGCGTAGGTGCTCGATGTCCCCTCCCACTCGTACCCCTCAGGCACCGCAACCAGATGAGTGCCCATCACAGAAGGGGTGTCCGCGCCTTTTTCCACGTAAAACTGCTGCAGTTTATCTTGGGCTGCTGCCTGCCAATCGAAAGCGAAGCTGTTCTGAAACGGCAGCCAGATCTCGGTGGAGTCGCGATTCTCGATTCGGATCTGATGCTCGACGGGACCGTGATCGGCGCGCACTTCCCACTGCCACGTCAGGCGCAGTCGAGGAGAGGCAGAGTCGTAAACGAAGCTGACGATGTGCTGATCGCTGTGGCTGGCGACTTTGTTGAAGCTCCACTTAATCGGCACCGTTTTGCCGTGAAGTTCGGCCGTGGGAATAAGAATTTCATCCCCGCGGTTGTTCCAAACTGTCGCGCCGTTTTGCAGACTCACCATTCTGGGAACAGTGGGACCAGCCTCGAATCGGAGTTCAGTGTCAGAAGTCTTGAGACTGGCGGTAAGTTGAGCGCCCGCCATCGAGGACATCAGCAGACAACAGAAAGCGATTCCGATTTTTCGGCCCATGCTCACTAGGAACTGAACAGAGTATATCCGAGGCATTTACATGCCAATTTGTGATGCAATCGCCACGCGCGAACCGCCACAGAGAATATTGCTA
>CAZBCQ010000007.1:21044-35021 GCA_964490255.1 uncultured Terriglobales bacterium
CATGCCAATTTGTGATGCAATCGCCACGCGCGAACCGCCACAGAGAATATTGCTAGAATTCACTCATGCGAAGCCTTTATGCGTTCGTCCTAGTAGTTACAGTCGGCGCTCTTGCCCAAGTGCAGTCCTCGAAACCCCAGCCGCCAGCCGAAACAAGTCAGACACAAACTTCCGCCGCTGCCCCGAGGCCGAACGCCGAAGAAGTTCTGACCGACGCGCAGGACAAACTCGCGCATGGCAAGCCGCAGGAAGCGATTGCCATGTTGCAGCAGTTAGCGGCAAGTGCCGGACCCGCAGTGAAGGGCCTTCAGCACGAGTTGGGCATCGCGTATTACCGCACTGGAAAGTTAATCGATGCCGATCAGGCCTTCGCGCGAGCAATCGAACAGGATCCCAATGACATGGAAGCGGTGCAAATGCGGGGCCTGACGCTGTATCGCCTGGGTCGTCAGGCGGCCGCCATCCCGTTTCTCGAACGGGTCAAGCAATGGACTCCGAATGCGAACGCCGACGCGAACTATGTTCTTGGACTGTGCTACGTCAATACGAACCGCTTCGAGGAGGCGCGAGCGGCGTTTGCCAACCAGTTTGGCGTGCCTCCGAACTCCGGTCCCGCTTATCTTCTTTTAGGGAAGATGCTGATGGCGGCGAACCTGCCAGAGCCAGCCGGAGAAGCCGCGAAAAAAGCCCTGGAGCTCACGCCGAATCTCCCGCTCGCGCATTTCATGTTGGGCGAATTTTATCTTTTCAAGTCCGACACGGCGGGCGCTCTACAGCAATTCGAACAGGAGCGGCAGATCAATCCGGGTAATTTCGCGGTCTACGACCGGCTCGGAGATGTTTACACGCGGACCGGCCAGTACCAGCAGGCTCAGGAGGCACTGGCGAAGGCGATCTCACTGGAGACTTCGAGTACAGGGCCCTTCATACAGATGGGGAAAGTTCTATTGCGGCGAAACGATCCGCAAACTTCGCTGCTCTACCTGCAACATGCCGAAAAAATGGATCCTCGAAATTACATGACCCACACTCTGCTGGGACAGGCTTATCGCAGTCTGGGACGAGAGGAAGATGCAAGAAGGGAGATCGAAACCGCCTCTAGGATTCACGCCGAACGTCAGCTGAGATCGCAACCGGCAGAGGAATCGCGGTAAGTCACTTTCTGCGACGTACCGCCACTAGTTGCACACCGACGGGAACGCCGCGAGCTACTTTCACTCGCAACAGCGCTTCAAAAGGCTTCACGTCACTCCCGGGCTTGATCGAGAGATTACGCAAGAGTTCTTCGAGCGAGTCTTTCCTGCATGCATACTCGACGGCAGCCTGCGTTCCGATCGTGGTAGTTCCCGCCAGAATCAGCATGTGGCGTTCCGGGTTTAGCCCACTCACCAGAGCGATGATCGCGTAGTCTTCCGTCAGCGGCTGCGACGAATTGCTGGGGTAATAGATCGCGGGTTGACCGGGTTCGGGATGAGCGTTGACAATGCCCAACTCACCCTTATGTGGCCCAGAATCCAGGCGTTGGAAGACGAACTCCTGGCTGCCTGGGACATCGAGTAACGTCAGGTTCTCCGCCGGAGAACCAACGAAGATGAGATTGTTCTCCTTGGCATCGTCCAGGGTAAAGAGACTTCCGCGCTTTACCTCGATGGAATGATTCAGTTGCGCGAAAACCTTGTCGAGCTCATGAACAGCCAGAACTTCGCCGACTCCAGTGTAATGATCCAAGATCATATCGCGCGAGTCGCGCGCCGGATCCATGTAGCGCATGCCGGTTTCTGGTCGTCCAACAAAGGCAGCATTACTGAAGATGACCCGCGGTACATCGGGCCCTGAAGTGAATTGACTCCAAAATGTTCGTAGTGCGGCCGGCGGAACCGCCTGGCTCTGCGGCGTTGTCCTGGACCTCAGAGCCATCGAGATCGCGACCATTCCCAGAGCCACGGCAATAGCCAGAGAGAGAGCCGTAAGGAGCATCCATTTCCGAGTGCTCGCGTCCGAGGCAACTGCGTCAATCGGCTTGGCCGCCGACTCAGGCTTCACAGCCGCTGGCATCAGTGGTGCCGGTGCGCTGACAAGAGCAGGAGCAGGTTGAGTAGTGGGCGCTGGTAGCTCTCGCTGGTGAAAGCTCAGGGCGTAAACCCCGTTCGGCATTTCTACGATGATCGAGTCGGCCGACCCCTCGTGAGAGTAATACTCGCTCAACTTGAGCCGCAGTCGACCTGCTTGCACGCGAATCGCCGCATCCGTTTGTGGATCGAAAGTTTTCGGACGCCCAAAAACCTCCGTAGCAATCTGATACTCCTTCAGGGAAACTCCCGGATGGGCAATCGCGTTGTCTGCGAGATACAGAAGTAGTTTGCACAACGACTCAGCCTTGCGAAAGGAATGACTGTGAACAATCTTGTCGACCTGGCTGATATAGCGATCTTTATCTGCGAGCTGGAAGGATGTAACAGACATGTAACTTAGAAACCCGGGGCCCTCTATCTATCAGATAGAACAAATGAAACAGCTTTGTAGCGAACGTGTAACTCACACAATGATACTTCTAACTGTGACCAGTAGAGAAGAACATCACCCCGTTGGCGACTTGCGTCGCTCGCTACCTGGATGACGAGCCAAAAATCAAAGAGCTCGAATCCAGAATGACTGCTGAATGCTACCCTAATCCTTAACTGCGCAGCAAGGGATGGGGAACGGCTCGTACCAATAAAAAATCGATTTTCAAGCTTTCCGCCACGGTACTCCCGGACCGCTGTAGAGAGGCGAGGGCTAGTTATTGGCTGCTACTTCCAGGAGGCCGCAAGTGAAGAAGGGTGATTCGCCCGTCGGAGTGATGAGTTCGCTTAAGTCTGTGCGCCATGTGGGGATGAGTTTTTGGACGGCGCTGGCTTTATTCGCAGTTTGCGTATTTGGAATTACCCAAACTGTTTCAGCGCAAGCGGTTTACGGTTCGATCTTTGGAACCGTGACCGACAGTTCCGGAGCAGTTGTTCCCAACGCGACGGTCACGGTGATCGATGTTGCCAAAGGCACATCCGTGACAGTACAGAGCGATGCGAACGGAGAATACCGGGCACAGCATCTGATCCCGGACAAATATAGCGTAACCGCTGAAGCATCTGGTTTTAAGAAAGTAACAACTGAAAACGTAATTGTGTACGCCGATACCGCGCCCAAGGTGGACATCAGCCTCGGCGTCGGCGCGGTTACCAGCACCGAGACCGTCACCGCCGGCGCTCCCTTGCTGCAGACCGAGCACACCGATGTCAACGTCATCTTGAATGAACGCGCGGTGGAAACCCTTCCTAATCTAAATCGTAACTTCACTGCGTTCGAACTGCTTACGCCCGGGACCACCTACATCGGGTGGAACGTCGACGAGTCACAGAATCCGCAGCGCAGTCAGCAGATTGAAGTCGACGGCCAGCTTCCCTTCGCGACCGGCTATGAACTGGACGGCACGGACAATCAGGATCCCGTCATCGGCGTTGCCGTGATCAACCCGAATCTCGACGCTGTGTCGGAAATGAAGGTCACGGCTCAAAACTACGATGCCGAGTTTGGAAAGGCCGTAGCTGGGTTGGTGACCGCGCAAACTCGCTCGGGGAGCAATAGCTTTCACGGGTCCGCATTCGGGTATCGCCGTACCGACGCGCTACAGGCGCGCGATCCATTCTCGCAATCGCAGGTCAACCCTATCACCGGGCGCTACATCCCGAGCACACATCACAATCAATTCGGAGCTTCCATCGGTGGGCCGATCAAGAAGAACAAGCTCTTCTTCTTCGGCGACTACCAGGGGTTGCGCGAGAAGAGCGGCGTCTCCGGACTCTTTAGTGTTCCTACCGCAAAAGCTCGGAGCACATGTCTCGCCGCTGCTGGAAACGCGGCACTCAACTGCGATTTAAGCGACTACAACAGCGTCAGCCAGATCTATAACCCGGGAACTGATACAACCGGATCAGGTCGAACAGCCTTTGCGAATAACCAGATCCCCGGAAACCTTCTGTCGACCCCGGCTGTCAATCTTATTAATGCGCTTCCTGCCCCTAATACCGGCGCACCCGGTCAAATCTTCAACAACTACGCCGCGTCGGGAACCGGTTCGTTCAACACCAATCAGTTCGATGTGCGCCTCGACGACCAACTAACAGACAAGCTTCATGTGTTCGGTCGTTACACGTTCTTCAACTCATCTCTGAATGGCGATTCCATCTTTGGAGCGGCAGGAGGTTCCGGGTTCGGTACAAACGGATTCGCTGGGACCGACACGAGTCAGGACCATAGCCTCGCCGCGGGTGGAGACTATACGCTTTCATCCACTTGGCTCACCGACTTCCGTTTCGGTTGGTACCGTTTCCACTTCAATGAACTGCAGCCTGGCTACAACCAGCCTTTAGGCGCACAGCTTGGGATTCCGGGGGTGAACACCGGAGACCTTAATCTGAACGGTGGTATGCCATCCTTCAACATTGATGGGCTTACCTCAAACTCTGCCTACGGGACCACAACCGCTCCCTTCCTGTTCACCGAAAATCAGTTCCAGGCGACCAACAATTGGAGCCACTCGATGGGCCGCCACAACATCAAGTTCGGCGCCGACGTGCGTCATGGCGGACTTTACGCGCTGGGCCTGGACAATAACAACTTCCGGTCGGGTAATTTCCACTTCCCGGCTGCTATCACGGGTTCTGCCGATACCGGCGCTCCCGGAGTTGGCCTGGCTACTTTCCTGCTTGGCGATGTGGGTCCATTCCAGCGCACACAGACAGCGAACACGAATTCAACTACGCATCAATGGAAGGCCTTTTATTACGGCCAGGACCAGTGGCGCGTTACCAATACCTTTACGTTGAGCTACGGATTGCGCTGGGAATGGTATTTCCCGGAGGCCGTCAACGGAAAAGGCAACGGCGGTTTGCTTGATCTGAACACGGGCAACGTAAACATCGCCGGCTACGGACCGTATAACGACTCAGTCAATGTGGCAAAAAGCTGGAATAACTTTGCTCCGCGAGTTGGTCTTAGCTGGCAGATCCAGAAAGACACGGTTGTAAGAGCTGGCTATGGACGTGTCTACGGTCAAGGCTGGTCGGGAAATACGTTTGGCGAAGTCCTGAACTGGACCTATCCCGTACAGGTTTCGCAAAATCTGAACCCGGTCACACAATACGCACCATCGTTCAATCTGACGCAGGGTCCACCCAGTTACACATTCGCGCCCATACCTTCGAACGGGGAATTTCCGCTACCGAACGGTATCAGCGTTCCGACGCGTCCGTTGGTGGTGCGATTGCCAACTTTGGACGGCTGGAACCTGGCTGTGCAGCATCAGTTCAAGTACGACACCGCTCTCCAGATCGCGTATGTGGGCAGCCATGGGATCCACAACATGTTCGACTCATCGAACCAGTTCGATCCGAACCAGGCTACGATCGCAGGATTTAATCAGATCAATCCTGCAACCGGACAGATGTACACGTACAACGATCGTCAGCCGTACTTCAACGGAATCGCCCAGACGCTCGGAGTTGGCTATGGAGCTCCCTTCGGCTGGACTCAGAGCCTCCGCTACAACAACAACGAAGCGACGAGCAGCTACAACGCATTACAGGTGAAGTTGGAAAAGCGCTTCAGCCATGGCTTCCAAGTGCTGTCTCACTACACCTGGTCGAAAGCGATGTCGCACGAGTCGTACTACTTCGCGATCGACCCGAAAGTTGGTTACGGACCCAGCTATTACAACCGTCCGCAGGCGTTCGTACTCGCGGGCAATTGGGACCTTCCATTCGGCAGAGGCAAAGCATTTGGTGGCGATGTGCCGAAATGGCTGGACTACGTGATCGGCGGATGGGCGACGAACGGCACTCTGACAATCCAAAGCGGATTGCCTTACACGCCGAGCTACGCTCTCTGCAATAGCGATCAGGACCTCGGCATCTGCCGTCCGAGCCACAGCGGCAATGCCTACGGGCTCGGAGCAGGCTCTTTCGATCCTGTCACGCATTCCGTGCAGTACTTCACTCCGTCGCCGTATGAGCTGGGAACCACTTCGAACAGCTTTGGTCCCTACGTTCGTCCTGCAGTGGGAACTTTCGGCAACATCAATCGTGATTCACTCTATGGCCCGGGATACTGGAACACAGATTTGTCAGTGGCGAAGCGATTTCCGCTGGCAGAGAGTGTGGCCCTGCAATTCCGCGCAGAAGCATTTAACCTCTTTAACCATGCGAATCTCGGCATGCCGAACAGTTGCGTGGATTGCCAAGGCCAGGGAGCCGGTCTGATTACCAGCACGGTGTCCTCGCAAGACGGCACTTCCATGCGGCGCATGCAATTTGCGGTTCGGCTTGAATTCTGACGCGCATGAAGCTCGGCGGAAATTGATCAGAGGGGAAGAACAGAGGTGTCGATAATCAGCTCGGCCAGGATTCCTGCAATCGTGACCACTACCCGGAGAAAGAACGTACAGGAATCCTGGCTGAGTATCGGCGAAAGCCTCTGTTCGGTAGCACGCAGAGTATGTGGGCCTGCGCTGCTCCTCGTGATCCTCTCGGCGGTGGCTTTCGGACAATCACAGTCCCAAAGCCACACGCCGAATGCCAACCTCGATCAGATTCTCAGCTACATTCACACCGGATGGGATTCGCTTACGCGCTCGACCAGTTCTTGCCGCGGAATTCCCGACTCGAAAGTCGCCGCAGCTCCTGTCGTTTATCTTCCGGCCGACTTTCCGATGCCCAAAGATCTTGAGCAGATGCAGCACGACTGCAGGGTGACGGTTGCGCATCTGCCACGGCCAATTCACGAACTTGGCGCTACCGATCTCGATTCAATCCAGCCGCCCGGATTGCTGTATCTCAAGAACAACTATGTGGTTCCAGGTGGACGTTTCAATGAAATGTATGGATGGGACAGCTACTTCATCATCCGTGGTCTATTGCGCGACGGAAGAACGGAACTCGCGCGCGGAATGGTGGAGAACTTCTTCTTCGAGATCGAGCATTACGGCGCAGTACTCAACGCGAATCGTACATATTATTTGACGCGCTCGCAGCCACCTTTTCTGAGCTCGATGGTGATGGCCGTCCATGAGGCACAGAAAGCAGCCGGGCAAGATGATCAAGCGTGGTTGGAAACCGCGTACTCGTATGTGAAACGCGACCACGACATGTGGACCAGGGCTCCGCATTTGGCTGGCAATACCGGTCTGTCCCGTTACTACGATTTCGGAGATGGCCCGGCATTGGAAGCGCTGCAGGATGAAAATGACATCTATCGCCAGGTAGCCACGTACTTTCTTCTGAATCCCTCGCTGCCAAACTACGTTGCCGAGCAACCGAGTGTGGAGCCGGGCAAAGTACCCGGCGCGAGCTACACGATGCGAGTTTGTAACAAAGATTCCGAAGCATCCTGCGAGCCTCCGCGCTTAATAAGGTTGAAGCCGGATTACTACAAAGGAGATCGGTCCATGCGTGAATCCGGATTCGATGTCTCTTTCCGCTTCGGACCCTATGGAGCCGCGACTCACCACTTTGCTCCCGTCTGCTTAAACAGCCTTCTATATAAGACCGAGAAAGACCTCGAAGAAATCAGCCGAATCCTGAACAAAGATGGGGAAGCGAAGCAATGGCAACGACTGGCCGAGGCGCGTAAGCAGTCAATGCAGCGGTACTTGTGGGATGAGCAGCAGGGTCTCTTCTTCGACTACAATGTCGACGACGGGCAGAGATCGACGTATCGTTATGCGACAACTTTCTATCCGTTGTGGGCCGGGCTCGCGACCGATGCTCAGGCGACCGCGGTGCTGAAGAATCTGGCTCAATTTGAAAGACCCGGCGGCATCGCCATGAGTCTGCACGAGACGCTAGGCCAGTGGGACTATCCTTTCGGATGGGCGCCAATTCAATTGCTTGCTGTCGAAGGCATGCGCCGCTACGGGCACAATGTGGAAGCCGACCGCGTGTCGACAGAGTTTCTTTCGACGGTGATGGAAGGCTACCGGCGAGATGGCACCATCCGCGAGAAATACAACGTTGTAACGCGGTCTTCGGAAACCAACGTGAAAGCAGGATACGCTGCCAACGTCATTGGCTTTGGCTGGACTAATGCCGCATTCGTTGAGTTGCTTCATTCGCTTCCTGCGGAGAAGGTCGCTCATATGGAACATGAGAATCCATCGGCAACTGCCTCTCGCTGATTCCGCCATGCCCGACGTATCCCAAGGAGAATGATGAAGGTAAGTTTTCTAACTGTAGCTGCTGTCATAATTCTTAGCCTCGCGGCAGCTACAACAGGTAAGGCGCAGCAAAACGGTCAGTCTCCAGTTCTTACATATTTTCCTTTTGAAAATACCGTTCCGCTGAAGATCGTGCGCGATGCTATTCCTTCCCGCCCGTTTACCGTCGTCGGCCCGCGAGGCGCAATCCTAGGACTGCAGGATGGTTCGTTCGAAGGGTGGATCTTTCCCTGGAAGATTTTCAGCAATCTGCGCATCAGCGCGGAAATGAAGGACTACCCTGTACCTATTGACGTGAACGAATACGCGGCTGCGATCGAGGTTCGGCCCGATCATACGACGATCACGTACGCGCACGCGAATTTCACCATTCGCGAGGTTCTGTTTGCGCCGCACAGTGCTCCCGATGGTGCGGGCGTACTGGCGTTCTTCCAAGTTGAGGCCGTGCGGCCCATGACGCTTACGATTCAGTTCACGCCGGAGATGAAGCGGATGTGGCCGGCATCATCGGACGATTATTCATCGGCGGAATGGGTGAACACTCCAACCGGCGGCTTTTATGCACTACATCAGAGCTTTCCGGATAACGCCGCAGCAGTCGCAATGCCGGGCGCCGAGCCTGGCATCCTGGCGCCCTATCAGGAACGCGCCAAGACATATCCGGCGCAATTCGTTCTGCATTTCGATCCAGCTCGCGACGGCAACAAACTGTATCCACTAGTCGTGACCATGTCGGACACTCTGGCCACTTCGAGTAACACTGCGCTAAAGGACAAACTGGATGCGCTCAGCAAGTCCGTGCAATCGCTCTACGAAGACACAGCCGCTTACTATCGGGATTTTCTGTCGCAGCATCTGTCCATCGATACCCCAGACAAGCAGTTTGACGACGCGCTCGCGTGGTCGGAAGTGGCTATCGACCAGCTGAAAGTACAAACCACTCCCGGACATCAGGAAACCGCGTTGGTTGCCGGTATCGATCGTTCAGCCGATTCCGCGCGCCCCGGATTTGGCTGGTACTTTGGACGCGATTCGCTTTGGACTCTCTATGCTGTGAATGCGTATGGCGACTTCCAGTTGACCCGCGACCAGTTGGAATTCCTGATCCACCGTCAGGGCCCAACCGGGCAGATCATCCACGAATGGTCGCAGACCGCCGGAATTGTCGACTGGAAGAGTCTGCCCTACGAATTCGCGTCCTCGGACGCAACTCCGCTGCTGTTGATGGCCGCGAACGACTATTTGCAAATCAGCGGAGACTCCGCATTCCTCAAGACACACTGGGACGCACTGAAGAAAGCATGGGATTTCGAGACTTCCCATGACTCCGACGGTGATGGGATCTACGAGAACATTGCCGGATCAGGATGGGTGGAGTCATGGCCACCAGGAATGCCGCACCAGGAAATCTATCTTGCCGCTCTCGACCAGCAGGCCAGCACCGCCTTTGCAAAGATTGCGAAAGCCACGGGAAATTTGCAACTCGCTGATGAGGCGGAGAAGCGCGCCACGCACATCGCAGCTCAGATTGAAAAAGAGTACTTGCCTGCAAATACCAATTTCTACGCTTTCAGCAGGAACGCGGATGGGACCCTGGACTCGAGCCCAACGATTTATCCGGCAGTCGCGGCCTGGGATGGAACTTTTGAATTGGCGCATGCCGGCGGAATGCTGAACCGATGGGCCTCTCAGGAATTCTCCACTGACTGGGGCACGCGTGATCTAAGTCCCAGCGTGAGTTTCTACGATCCCATCAGCTATCACCAGGGCAGCGTGTGGCCGCTGTTCACCGGATGGGTTTCGCTCTCCGAATACCGCAATGGCCGCAGTCTCTCTGGCTATGCTCACCTGATGCAGAATGCTGACCTTACTTGGGCGCAGGATCTGGGTGCCGTCACCGAGTTGCTCTCAGGAGAGTTCTATCGCTGGCTGGGCCGCAGTACGTCGCATCAGCTATGGTCGTCAGCGATGGTATTCACACCCGCGGTGCGCGGCATGTTCGGATTGGAATGGAACGCCGCTGACAACGCACTGACGGTCACGCCAAATCTTCCGGCGCAGTGGAACGAAGCAAAAATCTCACGGGTCCCGCTCGGACAGCAGCACGTTTCTCTGGAAATGCGGCGAGTTGGATCAAGTCTCTCGGTGCGGGTGACTGGTGGGGGATCCGGAACCATCAAGCTGCTGTCACGCGCTCCGCAAGCGCGGATGGAAAAGGGCGAGTTGCGGATCCCACTACCAGCGGTCGAAGTTGGCATCGAGCATGGTTTGCCGGTAGCAGGCGCAGTAACGTCGCAGATGAAGGTTCTCGATCAACAGCAGTCGGCACGCTCGCTGCGCCTCGTGTTATCTGCACCGGCGAATAGCCATCAAACCATGTTCTTCCGGGTAAATGATCTGAAGCTTCACCTGCGAACCGATGGCGCAGTTGCATCCACCGACACCTCGCAACTCCGGATTGAGTTTCCCGCGGGGTCCGGATATGTCGACAAAACAGTGACTCTCTCGTGGTAGTAGTTTCGCGATGCGGAATCTTGGTTTAGTCAAAATTTGCGCGTGCTCTCTGCTGATTCTTCAACTAGCAGCACCCGCTCAACAACCCGCACCGGCCCAGACAACTGGATCTGCCATCCACTTCAATTTTCGACCGATCGCGTTCACGCTCGACAGCAGTGAAACCCCCGAGAGACACGCGCCGGAGACGATGGCGGGCGGCGTCGCCGTATTCGACTACGACAACGATGGCTATCTCGACATTTTCTTTACCAACGGCGCGGATATTTCGACTCTTCAGAAAACCTCACCCAAATATTGGAATCGCCTTTTCCATAACAACGGCGATGGCACTTTCACCGACGTGACAGAAAAATCTGGCCTGAAGGGAACTGGATTCGACACCGGCGTTGCCATCGGCGATTTCGACAACGACGGATATCAGGATATTTTCGTCGGCGGCGTTCATCGGAACACGCTGTATCACAACAATGGCAACGGAACCTTCACCGATATCACCGAGAAAGCTGGACTCGCTCAGCCTGACAAAGAGTATGGGCCGTTGTGGTCGGTCGGAGGTGCATGGGTTGACGTCAACAATGACGGACTGCTCGACCTCTTTATCGTGAACTATCTCAGCTGGGATGGAGCGAAAGAACCGGACTGCAAGGTCTTCGGGAAGCCCGATTACTGCCATCCAAAGTTCTACAAGCCGACTCCGAACCAACTGTTTTTGAACAAGGGTAACGGAACGTTTGTCGACGTCTCCGCTGAGTCTGGCATCCGAGCGCATCCCGGCAAGGGCATGGGCGTTGGTGTTGCCGATTACGACGGCGACGGTCTCCCCGACATTTTTGTAACCAACGACAAGCTGCCGAACTTCCTCTTCCACAATCTTGGAAATGGCCACTTCAAAGAGGTTGCATTTCAGGCTGGCGTCGCTCTGCCCGATAACGGCAACGACATCTCTGGCATGGGGCTCGATTTCCAGGACGTAAATAATGATGGATATCCTGACATCAGCGTCGTTGCCCTCCAGGACGAAACCTTTCCGCTCTATCGCAACGACAAGCAGGGTTCCTTCGCCGACATCACGGTTGAAAGCGGGATGGCGACGCTCAGCGCGCCCATGGCTGGATACAGCCCCAACATCGCGGACTTCGACAATGATGGCTGGAAGGACATCTTCGTGTCACGCGGCGGGGTGCAGTCGTCGGCAATCGCTCGCTCGCTTCATCGTCCCAGCGAACAGCCAAACACGCTATTCCGGAATCTTCACGGAGAGAAGTGGGCGGCCCTCACTGAAGAAGCCGGGTTTACAGCCCAGTCGCCAAGCCGCCATCGCGGATCCGCTTTCGGAGACTTCAATCACGATGGGAAACTCGATCTCGTGGTTACCGCTCTCGCCGCGCCCGCCGAAATCTGGATGAACGACACGCCCGGTCCGAACCATTGGTTGGAGATTGCGCTCCAGGGCACGAAGAGCAATCGCAACGGAATTGGCGCGCGGATCAGGGTGAGCGCAGGAGGACAATCGCAGTTCCTCTTTGTGAGTACTGCCTCTGGTTATGCGTCTTCCAGCGCTGGCCCCGCCCACTTTGGTCTGGGCGAGGCAAAGACGGTCGACGAAATCGAGATTCAGTGGCCATCCGGTACGAAGCAGGTACTCAAGAACGTCCAGGCGGACCAGATACTGAAGGTCAAGGAACCCCAGTGACACGCCACTCCTTATTTCGGACGTGTGCGGCCTTGACCGTCGCAGCGGGGACTCTAGGCCTTCACGCGCAAGTGCCAGCGAAACCCGCTATGCACTTCCGCGACGTGGCTGCCAGTGCCGGCTTGACTACCATGCCGCACTCGACAACGAAACGACGCTACGTGGTGGAAACGATGGCGGGAGGCGGCATCGCGCTCTTCGACTGTAACAACGATGGCAAACTCGACATCGCCGTGGTGAATGACTCCACACTCCAGGCCTATCTGAAGGGCGGGGAACCGATGGTCACGCTCTACCAGCAGGATCGCAACTCGTCGAAACTTCACTTTACCGACGTCACCAGATCCGCGGGCTTGACCACGCGCGGTTGGGCTACTGGCTTGGCAGTCGCCGATTTCGATAACGACGGCTTGCCCGATTTGTACGTGACCGGCTACGGGCACAACGTGCTCTATCGCAACCTCGGCGACTGCAAATTTGAGGACGTCACCGAAAAGGCAGGGCTGAAAGCAGGCGGATTCAGCACCGGCGCGGCCTGGGCTGACTACGATCGCGACGGCTATGTCGATCTATTCGTGGCACGCTACGTTTCTACAGACGTGCACAATCTGCCCGATCCCACACTTTCCTTCAGCTACAAGGGCGTGCTCGTGGAAACACCGGACCACATGGAAGGCGAAACCGATCTCCTGTTTCGCAATCGTGGCGACGGAACGTTCGAAGAGGTTTCGAGCAAGGCCGGTGTCAATGATCCCTACAAGCAGCATGGCATGGGAGTGGTGTGGGGAGACTACGACGGCGATGGCTGGCCCGATCTTTTGGTAACCAACGACTCAGGTTCGAACTTCCTCTATCACAACAAACAGAATGGCACCTTTGAGGAAGTTGGCGTGCTCTCTGGAGCCGGGCTGGGCCCCAATGGTGAACTATACGGCAACATGGCTGCTGATTTCGGCGACTTCGATCGTGACGGCAAGCTCGATATCATCGTTACACGATACGGGGACCAGCCGGCAAGCCTGTATTGGAACCAGGGAAAGGGTCAGTTTACCGATGTTGCCGAGAAAGCGGGCATTTCGAAGCCGACGTTCGTCCCTATCAAGTGGGGCGTGGGGTTCGGGGATTTCGACAATGATGGCTGGCCCGACATCTTCATCGGGAATGGCAACTTCTCCGAATTGATGGATGCGCTGCCCTACGACGCACGGTATGCCGAGCCCATCCAGTTATTCCGCAACCAGGGAGATCGCACGTTCCAGGAAGTCTCTGCGGCTTCGGGGCTGAACGACGGACCCTTGAAATCCAGACGGGGGACCGCGTTCGGAGACATTAATAACGATGGCAATCTCGACGTGGTCGTTTTCAACGTCAACGCGACGCCATCGCTGTTTCTGAACGAAACTCATAATCCCAACCATCGAGTCCTCTTTCGACTGATCGGCACCAAGAGCAATCGCGCCGCGATCGGAGCGCGCGTCACGGTAACCACAGCCGCCATGACGCAAATTGACGAAGTTCGCGG
>CAZBCQ010000007.1:35121-51279 GCA_964490255.1 uncultured Terriglobales bacterium
GAGCGCGCGTCACGGTAACCACAGCCGCCATGACGCAAATTGACGAAGTTCGCGGAGGCGGCAGTTACAACTCGAGCAACGATGAGCGGTTGCATTTCGGTCTCGGCGACAGCGCGACGATGAACAAGATCGACGTGCGCTGGCCCAGCGGGCTGACTCAAGAATTTCATGATGTCCCCGCCGATGCGATCTACGAGATCAAGGAAGAGCAGGGAATCAAAAAAGTTGTCGCATTCCCGCTTCACAAATAAGGCAGTACCAGCAGAGATGGAGAGGCAGCTTTGACGATTTCACGGCGTTCATTCCTGAAAGGCGCTTCGCTTTCGGTTGCCGTCGCATACGCACGGCCGCAGTTGCTCAGCGGGCAAACTCCTGCTCTGCTCGAGGAATTTAGCTACGGAGACGTGCGTCTTTCACCCGGTCCTGCTCAAACACAGTTTGAGCAGACGCAATCTCTACTATTGCAGATGAATGTCGATAGCCTGCTCAAACCGTGGAGACTGCGCGCGGGATTGCCGGCTCCCGGACCGCTCATGGGCGGCTGGTACGACGAAGTGCCGCTTGCCAAAACTCCCTCAGGTGGACATGGTTTTGCTCCGGCGCATTCTTTTGGGCAGTGGATTTCTGCGCTCTCGCGCGGCTATGCCGTAACCGGCGATCGGGCTACGCGGGCGAAGGTCGAACAGATCCTGGCGGGATACGAGCCGGCAATCTCCGCTCGCTTCTATACGAACTGTCGTTTTCCTGCCTACAACTACGACAAGTGCGTCTGCGGCCTCATGGATGCGCACTCGTTTTGTGGAGTCGATGCGGATTTCAAACTACTGAATCTCACCACCGATGCCGCCGAGCCACATCTTCCGCCACGCGCGTTGGATCGTGGCGAACCACAACGTAAATGGCGGAGATTAATCGGAGAGGAGGGCGGCGTCGATTACGACGAGTCGTACACACTGCCGGAAAACCTCTTCCTCGCCTGGCGGCGCGGTGCGGGAGATCACTACCGAACGCTCGCCTCACGCTTTCTGAGTGACGACACTTTTTTCGATCCACTCGCCAGCGGCAAAAATGTTCTCGCCGGACATCATGCTTACAGTTACTGCAACGCACTCAGCTCCGCTGCGCAGGCGTACTTTTGCAATGGAAGCGAAAAACACCTGGCCGCAGCTCGCAACGCATTTCAGATGATCGAAGCCCAGAGTTTCGCGACCGGCGGCTGGGGACCCAACGAAGAATTCGTGGCGCCAGAAAGTGGCGCTCTTTACGCGAGCCTGACCAAGACGCACCGTGGTTTCGAGACGCCGTGTGGCAGCTACGCGCATTTTAAGCTGACGCGCTACCTGCTACGCATCACTCGCGACGGCCGTTACGGCGACAGTATGGAGCGCGTGCTGTACAACGCTGTGCTCGGGGCAAAGCGCCTCGAACCTGACGGACGAGCCTTCTACTATTCTGACTACAACAATCACGCGAGCAAAACGTATTTCCCGGATCGCTGGCCATGCTGTTCAGGAACGCTGCCACAGGTTGCTGCCGACTATCACATCCTCATCTATTTCCGTGATGCGCACGGGCCGTATGTAAATCTCTACCTGCCATCGGAACTGAACTGGACAGCCGATAATGGCGCTCAGCTGACTCTTGCGCAAACCGGCGATTACCCGAACGATGGGAATATCCAACTGCGCTTACGCGCCAGCAGGAGCGCGCCTTTCACTTTGCGTTTGCGGATTCCAGCCTGGGCTCTGGGTGGTGCACAGTCTCCCGCCGTGCGCGTCAATGGCATGCCTGTTGACCTGACAATCGACCGCGGCTTCGCAGCCATCGATCGCACGTGGAAAGACGGCGACCAGGTCGAACTGACACTACCCATGACCGTACGGCTGGAGCCGATTGATCGCGAGCATACCGATACAGTCGCGCTCGTGCGCGGACCTCTAGTCCTGTTCTCCATGGGGGAGAATCCGGCTATTTCTCGTACCGAGGCGCTGAGAGTGCAGCGCGGGGCCGACGGCACTTGGCGCACTGCACAAGCGCGGTTCGCGCCGTTCGTAGCGATTGACGAGGAAAGTTACAGGACGTATTTCCAGCTGCGGGCCGAACACAGAGCATAGATAGTGCGCTTCTGAAATTGCTTTTCATAAGCGGCCACAGGCAACTGAACGGCGGTCAGTTATGCCGGCTTTTTCTGCTTGATTCGGGATCGTTGACGCCCTTTGACTTGGCGTCGATGTCTTCCGAGAGATCGAGTAACGAAGATTGCAGCGAAGTGTTTGTCTTTTCCGCGATGGAGATTTCAGCGATATAGGTTTCTACCTCGCGCAATGTGTCGGGAGTCGCGTCGAGGCAGTAGGCGCTCAGGTCAGTCGTCGGCTTCTTGGCGACCATCGATATGTAAAGTAGCTTGGCTTCTCTATTTCCAAGACCGGCAGCTTTGCGGATCGATTCGCCAATCTCGCATTCCGTCTCTTGTCTTTCTGAGCCGGCCAGCTGTTTGTCGGAAGAGAGTTGAGATTGCAGTTCTTTAGCGCGGCTCAACAACGCGCCACCTGCGCCCGCTTCGCTGTCGTTCGCTGCGGTGCGAGAAGAATCGGATACCGGAGAGGCTTGAGGGCTGGAACTTGCATTGCTACTGCCAGACTGCGTACACGAGGCGAGCATCAGCGTCATCAGCGCTAAGGTCAGTTGGAACAACCGTCTGTTGCTGAGCAGTCGCGATCCTGCTCGCAACGGTGCGTCACTCCGCATCTTCAGCGAACCTCTACTTCCTTCGCGAGAGACGCATCCAGGCGTCCGGCAATCCAAATTTGGATTTGCTCTTTTACCTGCTCAGAGAGCATAACGAACTGAAAGCCCACACGACCCTCGTGGTCGTACCAGCACACTTCGGCCGTGAGTTTGATTGCGGCGTCGGTGTCAGGCATCTTCAATCGGAGAGTTAGTCTTTCGCCCACCTGCACCGGAACAGAGCCGTCAAGAGCCATGCCGCCCTCGCTGATGTTGATCGAGTTGGCAATGAACTCCGGATGAGAGGGGCTATTTACAAAGACCTGCACCTGCATGCTGGTACGGTGATAGCGTCTCTTTTCGCGCACCATTAAAGGATACGATACTTTGAGGGTGCGTCCCAAGGTGGTCTGAGAGAGTGGACGTACAACAACAAAATTGGCCCCGGCGCGGAATGCCTCCGAGCTTTCCTTGTCGCTGTTGACGATGCCCCACACCACCGCACTTCGATTCGAAGTGGTAGTTCTTTGCTTTCGGACAAGTGCCAGGCTGTCCTGCTGGTTTTGGAAGTCGACCACGATCGCTTCGTATTTGTTCTGGCAAAGCTCGCGAATAGCGGAATCTACGGAGGGACTCACTTCTACGTGAATGGCCGATTGCCCCATGACTTGCGACAGGGCCCCAATGGTTTCACGATCAGTACTTACCACGAGAGCGCGGATCGCTAACGCATTTGCCAAAAGAGCTTCTCCCTTTTTGCGCTCGAGTGACAGGATGGTTGTTGTTTCGTGTGCGCGCTGGCCTGTCGCTTGGCTCGGCGGCGGCTCCAGGGCAGCACGAGCAAGCTGACTAGTGTATTGCCAGTAAGCAGACACAATCCCACGAGCTCGGTAAGGAACTCCACAACGGGCCCAGCATTCGTTGCATCCGCTCCGTCGCGCAAAACGCTTGCAAACTCAGTTTCGAAAAACCGGTTTTTCTTTGAACTTGGCAAACCGCCCCCACATGACCTTTTCCGTGTTCACGATATAGATCGCATCGGGAGACGACGCAGTCACACTGGCTTGGCTACAACGGCTAAATCGGCCATGGCAGCCCATTTTCGTTAACTAAAATTGTTGCCCAACCTGTGGTTCAACATAGCTGAGATCAGCTTAGGGAAGTAGCGTAAAGAAGGGACAGAAAGGTTCACTCAGACTCGCGATGTGCAGTCCGGTTTCTCACGTCGAGGTTACGAGTCCGCCATAATCGTTTCATGCAATCCTCAATACTCTAAGGGAAGCACCGGATTGGTTTGCGCCGGACCCCTGTATTACAGTTTTGCTGCCGAGTGACCACTGCTACTCATCAGGTCATCTTCTTCCGACGTTCCGGTTTTCGGAACACAAACCAGTTTTTCAGAGTTGAGTTCCGATTCTGTAGTAGTAATCAAACATTGCGGTTCAATTTGTGGGGGCTCTAGTGGGTCGGACAGCAACAGCTGATGAAATTTCCTTTGTAGAACAAATTCTGCCGGAGGTATTTAGCAGCGCCAATGTTGGCCTGGGCATTTTAGATGACCAGTTGCGCTATGTCGCACTCAATGCCTGTCTCGCTGTCATTCATGGCGTATCTGCCGAGTCGCACCTGGGAAAGTCGCTGCGGGAAATTGTTGGCCAGCTTGCTCCGGTCATAGAACCCGTCTACAAACAAGTGCTTTCCACCGGGCGACCTGTTCTGAACCTTAAGGTCGAAGGAGAATTGCCGACCAAGATCGGAGTGGGACGGTGGATCGTCAACTATTATCCGGTGAAAGACTCGCACGGCAACGTCACCCAGGTCTGCGCTATCGTGACAGAAGTTCCTGGAATTAAAGAGCTGGAACGTAGTCGCCCGGCTATATCCGAGCAGTCGGTCAATGCTGTGCTGCGGTCTTGGAAAGAGATTGCCGAATACACCGGAACGTGTACCAAGACGGTGCAGAGATGGGAGCGGTCGTATGGATTTCCGGTTCGGAGATTGAAAGCAAGTAAGGGTTCGCTCGTGTTTGCTCTTACAGACGAAGTCGAGGCTTGGCTTCGGACAAAGCCGCAAACGCGAACGCAATGATCGTATTCAACGACCGCGATAGTTCTTTTTGTTGGCTTTGGTTGTTGGAAAGCCAACTCTCCTGGCTGCTCCAGAGTTCCGCAATCTGAGCTCGTTGAGTGCCTCGGCAGCCGTGCCAAAGCCCATCTCGTCGGCATTTGTCCGGACATCTTCCCCCTTCGACGGCATCATCCATCAAAAGTGGAGAACGGCCCGGATTCCTATAACCGAATACAGGATCATGGCATAATCGGCGACTGCCGATCTGCCGCCCTCGTCTCCAGCAGCGGATCCATCGATTGGCTCTGCTGGCCCCGCTTCGATAGTGCTTCCATCTTTGCCGCAATACTCGACCCGCAACGTGGCGGTTTTTGGTCTATCGCTCCCACCGGTCCCCACGAAGCGAAACATCAGTACGTCGAAAACACAAATGTTCTGGAGACCCATTTCCGTTCTCACGATAGCCACGTATTGCTCACAGATCTCATGCCGGTTGCCTCCGAGCGATTCAAGCGTAGTGTTCTGCTGCCGGATCACGAGCTAGTTCGCGAGCTCCGGTGTGTACAGGGCGAAGCCGAACTCGAGGTGAACTTCTGTCCCCGGGCGTGGTATGGACGAGACCCGGTGCTGATTCGTGACGGCGGCGTGCTAGGTCTGCGCATGGAAGTTGGGCGCGGAGCTTATTGGTTGCGCAGCAGCGTACCTCTTGCCATCCAGAGCCATGGCGCACAGGCGATCCTGAAGATGAAGCGCGGTGACGTCGCGCAATTCGCGCTGACGTACACCGAGAGGGCTCCGAGTGTGCTGCCGGCGCTGGGTGAGCCGCTTTCGGCTCGCATCGAGCGCTCGGTGCAATGGTGGCAGACCTGGGCAAGGCGTTGTACGTATGACGGGCCCTATCGTGAGTCGGTCATTCGAAGCGCTCTCGCATTGAAGATGTTGTCCTACGCTCCTTCGGGCGCGATTACAGCTGCGGCAACTACCTCGCTTCCAGAGAGAGTAGGTGGTCATCTGAACTGGGATTACCGGTACTGCTGGCTTCGCGATGCATCGTTAACCATCCGCGCGTTGTTGGGCCTTGGCTACACTGCCGAAGCCGAAGATTTTCTGACCTGGTTGTTGCATGCAACTGCCCTCACGCAACCGCAGTTGCGCGTCATGTACAACTTGTATGGAGAAATCGCCCCACACGAGCGCGAGCTCAACTTCCTTCGTGGTTATCGCGATTCACGTCCCGTTCGCATAGGAAACGGTGCGCGTTCGCAATTGCAGCTTGATGTCTACGGCGAGCTGATCGATGCTGCGGCGCAGTACACGCGGTCGGGTGGTTCTTTTGATCGCACCACCCAAAAGGTTCTGGTCGGGTTCGGGAATTACGTTGCTCATAATTGGGATCAACCCGACGAAGGAATCTGGGAGCCACGGTCAGGCAAGAAGAATCACACCAATTCGCGCCTGATGTGCTGGACGGCGCTGGATCGTTTGCTCGAAATGCATACTAAAGGACGGATCAGTTCGCTGCCCAGAGATCTGTTCGAGCAGGAACGGCAGCGCATTCGCGAACAAATCGAGCAGCGCGCCTGGAATGCACACATGGATAGCTATATGAGCACACTGGATGGCACCGATGTTGATTCCACTCTGTTGCGCATCCCTTGGTACGGCTTTGAGAAAGCAGATTCCGATCGCATGAAGAGCACTTACCGCCGAGTGTACGAAGACCTTGGGGCGGGAAACGGCCTACTTTACCGCTACAAGCGCAATCCGCCGGAGGGCGCCTTCGGAATATGTGGATTCTGGGCAGCAGAATATCTCGCGATTGGTGGTGGTACTTCGCAACAAGCGCACGCGCTGTTCAGCCGTTTGCTTTCGTATCGCAATCCGTTGGGCCTCTTTTCCGAGGAGATCGATCCCCACACGGGCGACGCCTTGGGAAATTTCCCTCAGGCGTTCACTCACGTCGGTCTAATAAGCGCGGCATTATCAATCAAGGAGCGTGAACGCGGCGAGGTGCATCCAGCAGAGAAACGACATGAAGCCGCAACTCCGGTAGCGAGAGAAATCGCGGAGAAGAAGAGCGCATGAACTGGTCTAGTTGGTTATTGTGGGGCTTCCTTGCCACTGTGGTGCTCAGTTCCATCAGCGAAATGACGCAAGGACTCGGGCTCACCCGCATGAATATCCCATTTCTCATGGGCACGATGGTCACGCCCGACCGCGACAAAGCCAAACTCTACGGTTTCTTCCTGCACGTGATTTCGGGCTGGGCGTTTTCGCTGGTGTACGTGCTGATCTTCGTATCGCTCGGCGCAGCGGGATGGTGGCGCGGCGCCATCATCGGCACAGCGCATGCCCTCGTCCTTCTATTAGGAGTGGTTAACTTATTGCCCGGCTTGCATTCCCGCATGGCCAGCGAACAACAAGGTCCGGACGCCGGCAATTTGTTGGAGCCGCCTGGCTTTTTGGCGCTGAACTACGGTGCCCGTACGCCCTTCGCGATCATCTTTTCGCACGCGGTATTCGGCGCCATTCTCGGCGCGTTCTATCACTTGAAGTGACGCTTAGTCGCGCAATCGTTTTGCAAAAGCGATCAGCAGGCCCGCAGCCAAGGCCATCCCACCCAGTATCCCCAGTGTCCGATAGCGCGACTTGCGCAATGCCGATTGCCGCCGCTCGACCACTTCCGATTCCGGCAATTCCCGTGATCCGGCCCCGTTCTTCTGTGCCAACTGGATGACCTCCGCCAAATGCAGCGCGTGGCGCGAGGTGTCCTGAGCGATCTGCTCGCGGCAACTGAACCCATCCGCCACGATTACGGTCGACTTCGAGGCCTCTCGTACTCGTGGCAGCAGCACGCGCTCACCGATCGCGACGGATACGTCGTATTTATCTTTCTCAAATCCAAACGAGCCCGCCATACCACAGCATCCAGAAGTAAGGATGTCGGCGTCCAGTTCCATCTTCTTCAATACCTCGCTCTCGTCGTCGAACTTCAGGACGGATTTGTGATGGCAGTGTCCCTGCACCAGTGCTCGCGCCCGAAGTTGCGGAAGCTGATAGTGCGGCGCTTTTTTCTCCAGGAACTCGCTCAGCAAAAATGTCTGCTTTTGCAGTTTCTGCGCGACTGGATCGCGCGGAAACAGATTGTGCAACTCGTCGCGGAACACGGATGCGCAGCTCGGCTCCAGCACGACAAACGGAGTCCCCGCTTCGATTTGTGGCCGGAATTGCTGCATAGTGCGCTCCAGATACTTCTTCGCCATGTCCAGCATTCCGTAGTCATACAGCGGACGTCCGCAACAAACATGCTGTTTCGGCACTTCCACGTTGAAACCCGCGTTCTCCAACACCTCGGCTGCAGCAAGACCCGTCTCGGGGAAGAAATAGTTGTTGAACGTGTCCGGCCAGAGCAGCACCTTTCCTCTCGGTTGGCGACCACGCCACTCGCGCCGTCGGAATTGGTCCTGGAAGTTTTCGGGCGCGAATTGGGGAATACGCCTCTCCAATGGCATTCCTGCCGCCAGTTTCGCGATGTGGCTCAGCCCCGGAGTCTGTGTCACCAGATTCACCAGCCCTGGCCAGATTGATGCCAGCCGCGACCATTGGTCGATCAGTCCAAATGCGTACGCGTATCGCGGACGAATCCGCCCTTCCCAATAGTGGGACAGGAACTCCGCCTTATACGTGGCCATGTCGACATTGACCGGGCAATCGCCCTTGCATCCTTTGCATGCCAGGCAGAGGTCGAGCGACTCTTTTACGTGTTCGTCGCGCCAGCCGTTTTCGATCACACCGCCATGCAGCATCTCCCACAGATGGTGCGCGCGCCCCCGCGTCGTGTGCCGTTCCTCGCGAGTGACCATGTAGCTGGGGCACATCACATCGTCTTCAATGTTCTTCCCCTTCTCCCGACGGCATTTTCCGATCCCGACGCAGCGCAGAGCCGCATGCGCAAAGCTGCCATGGTCATCGGGAAATTGAAAATGTGTCTCCGGCTCCCAAGGATCGTAATCAGCCCCGAGCCGCAGGTTCTGATCGATTCGATACGGATCAACGACCTTGCCGGGATTCATCTTCCAGTCGGGATCCCATATCGACTTGAACTCCTCAAAGGCATGGATCAACTCGTCGCCGAACATCTTGTACAGAAACTCGCCGCGTGCCTGCCCGTCTCCATGTTCGCCGCTCAGGCTACCCCCATACTTCACGCACAGATCGGTGGCCTCTTCCATAAACGACCGGTACTTCCGGATCCCGGGTTCGGAAGTCAGGTCGAAGTCTACTCGACAATGTACGCAGCCCTGTCCAAAGTGGCCGTAGAGCGCGGGATTGTATTGGTATTTGTTGTAGAGTGCGCGCAACTCGCGCAGATATCCACCGAGCTTTTCCGGAGCGACCGCCGAATCCTCCCATCCCGGCCAGGTATTCGGTTCGCCGGGGACGAATGCCGTTGCTCCTAAGGCTGATTCGCGCACGCCCCACAACTGCTCCATCTCTTTCTTGTCCGTGAACAGTTTCATGCTTGGCGCATTCGGCTTGTCTTTCAGGCTGTTCATTAATTCATGGGCAGCGTTGAGGGCGTCCTCGCGCTGATCGGCCCCCAACTCCACCATCAACCAGCCCTTGCCTTCCGGAAGGAGGCGAAGGTAGTTACGATCCGCGCCGCCCTTCTTCTCAATGTTTTGATGGAGTCGCTCATCGATGCCTTCGAGCGCTGTGGGATTGAAGCGATTCAGCTCCGGAACGTGATCGGCTGCCTCATAAACGTCGCGATAGCCGAGCGCGACGATCACGCGTTCGGCGCGCGCATCAATGAGCTTGCACTTCGCTTCGAGTATGGTCACCAGTGTGCCTTCGCTTCCAACCAGGGCACGGGCTATGTTGAAGCGTCCGTCTTTACCGGGAAGTAATTGATCGAGGTTGTAGCCAGAAACACGCCGCGGGATATCCGGATAGCGCTTGCGAATCTGATCAGCATAGCGGTCGCGAAGTGAGCGAAGCTGGCGATAGATCTCGCCGACGCGACCGCCGCGCCGGATCACGACGTCCATCTCGGCATCCGTGGTCCAGCCCACGGTCATGCGCGTGCCGTCATAGAGCAGAATCTCGAGTTCCTCGATATTGTTGTCCGTCTTGCCTGACATCTGCGCGTGCGCGCCGCAGGAGTTGTTGCCGATCATTCCGCCGAAGCAGCAGTGATTGTGCGTTGCCGGATCAGGACCCCAGGTCAGCTTGTTTCCACTTTTCTGCATTGCGGCATTGCGCAGTTCGTCGCACACGGTTCCCGGCAGGACGCGCGCATAGCGTTCTTGCAGATTCACTTCGAGCACCCCGCGCATGTACTTCGACCAGTCCATTACGATAGCCGCGTTACAGCACTCTCCCGCAAGGCTGGTGCCGCCGCCGCGCGACAGGACGGGAAGTCCGAATTCGCGACAAACAGCCACGGTGTTCACGACGTCCTCTTTGGATCTGGGAATCACGACTCCGATCGGAACCTGGCGATAATTGGAAGCGTCCACGGCATACATCGCCTTGCTGCCGGCGTCAAAGCGGACCTCACCTTTCACTCTCTTCTGCAGAGCGGCTTCGATGTCGCGTTCGGCGTGTGTAACGGGGCGGGACTTGACGGAGCGGTTGGTTAGCTCTTCCATCTGAACGATTTTGCTGACAGACATCTTTGCTCCTAAGCGGCGAATTTGGCAACATCGGCGCGCTTCAACTCCAGGCCGAGTCCGGGACGTGATAGATCCGGCTGAAGTTCGCCATTAACAAGTTCTGGCAAGCCGTCGAACAGCATGTGTTCGACACGAACGTGATCGTGGAAATATTCCATGTTCCTGAGCGGAATGGCCGCGCATGCAACGTGAGTGTGCAGCGCGGGAGCTGTATGGCTCGAGAGCGGCAGATTGTGGGCCTGGCAGAGTGCCGCAACCTGCATGAATCCGGTAACTCCGCCACAGCGCGTCATGTCCGCTTGCTGCACGTCGACAGCGCCGGCATCCAGCATGCGCCGAAAATAGAAGATGTCGTACCCGTACTCTCCAGCGGCAATGTCCATTCCCGCCGGAGCTCGGTTCCGAATCAGGCGAAGGCCATCAAGATCATCCGAGCTGACCGGCTCTTCAAACCAGCTCACGCCAGAATCGGCGAAAGCCTCTGCCTGTGACAGCGCCTGCTTTCTGCTGTACGCGCCATTGGCATCTACGAAGAGCCCCGGTCCGTCTCCAATCGCCTTTCGTGCAACTCGCACGCGTTCTCGATCTTTCGCCGCGTCTCTGCCAATCTTCATCTTCACATTGCGAATTCCTTGTTCCACCCATCCTGATAATTGCTTCCTGAGTTGCTCATCGGTGTAGGAAGTAAATCCGCCGCTGCCATAGACCGGAGCCGCTGAACGAACCTGCCCTAATGCGGTAACAAGAGGCAGATTCAGGAGCCGTGCTTTCAAGTCCCACAGCGCACAATCCACGGCTGAGATCGCCATTGAGCAAATACCCGGGCGGCCCAAGTTGCGGATGTGCCGCCACATTGCTTCGTACGTAGCAGTTGGGGCCATGGCATCGCTGCCGTTCACCACCTCTGTCAGCGTTTGCTGGATGAGAGTCGCCACAGCCTCCGACGCGTACGTGTAGCCGAGTCCCTGCTCGCCGGCTGCTGCTATTTCGACCAGCACGATTGTCGTGTGGTTCCACTGAAGCGTCCCATCGGATTCAGGCAAATCGGTGGGAATCGTGCAGGTTGAGATCTCCACGTGCTCAACCTGAGCGGCAGACCGGGATCTGCCTGAAGATGTATCGGAACAAGACATTAGTATGCCATTTAATAAGATGACCAGCTTCGCGACGTGGCTGTCTGCAAGAACAGCGATCTCGGCGAACGGCGCGCACACTCCGTGCATCAACTAACTCATGAATAAGCGGAGCAATCGAGAAGTTGTCGTGATTACCGGAGCCTCAGCAGGCGTCGGAAGAGCAGCCGTCCGGGAATTTGCGCGTCATGGAGCGTGGATCGGTTTGGTGGCGCGCGGTGTCGATGGTCTGAATGCCGCGAAGAGAGAGGTCGAGGCCGCGGGCGGCAAAGCGCTCGTGCTCCCAACCGACGTTGCCGATCCCGACCAGGTTGAAGATGCCGCCGCTCAGGTTGAGAAGAAATTCGGCCCTATCGACATCTGGGTGAACGATGCCATGGCGTCCGTCTTCTCCCCGATCAAAGAGATGACGGCTGAGGAATTCAAGCGCGTCACGGAGGTGACTTACCTCGGATATGTTTACGGGACCCTGGCAGCGCTGAAACGGATGTTGCCGCGCGATCGCGGAACGATCGTCCACGTCGGCTCTGCTCTGGCGTATCGAAGCATTCCGCTGCAAGCTGCGTACTGCGCCTCCAAGCACGCCATCCTCGGATTCCATGCTTCGCTGCGTACCGAGCTTCTCCACGACAAAAGCAACGTGCACACCACTATGGTGCAGATGCCGGCGCTGAATACTCCGCAGTTCGGCTGGGTCAAGAGCCGTCTGCCGCACAAAGCGCAGCCGGTACCGCCAATTTATCAGCCAGAAGTCGCGGCTCGCGCCATCTATTACGCGGCTCATCATCCCAAGAAGCGCGAGTACTTTGCAGCGTGGTCCGTCGTAGAGGCCATCGAAGGGAACAAAATCGTTCCATCACTCGCGGATGACTACTTAGCTCGCACGGGCTACGAATCGCAGCAATACGATGGTCCAGAAAATCCCAATCGGCCCAACAATTTGTGGAAGCCGCTGCGCGGGGACCATGGCGCTCACGGCAGTTTTGACGATCGTTCGCGCAACGTAAGCCTGGAACTGTGGGCAGAAACGCATCCACGGCTGCTGGCGATCATTGCCGGACTTGGTGTCGCAGGAGGAGCATTTCAGCTCTTGAGGAGAAGATTCTCCTCCCAGCCTGCCGAGAGAAGAGCATTTCCGAAAGCAGCCTGATCCCCGACCTGCCGAAGATTTGTCTTCGACAGCTCGCAGTGGCTGCGTTGCCGTTCCCAGCCAACTTGTGCGTCGGGAATAAAACGTCACGACCCTCTGTTAATACCGATGAGAGGTCGGACAATGAAAAACACTTTGCTTCTAGTTCCATCCTTAGTTCTATTGCTCACAAGCAGCTGGGCAACAGACTTAGTTTCAACTGGCACAAGCATTCCAGTTGTGCTCAACCACAGGATTGATTCCAAACGTAGCAAGTTGGGAGATCCCGTCGAGGCGAAAACCACGCAACCGATTCGTCTGGACGCAGACACTGAAGTTCGAAGAAATGCGAAGCTGACAGGACGGATTGTGTCCATTAGACCAGGCACCGAGGGAGAACCAACCGCGGTTTCTCTCAGCTTCGACCGTTTAGTTCTGTCCAACGGAGAGCAGATGCCCGTGACTGTCACGCTTCGGGCTGTAGCATCGTCAATGGAAGCATTCAACGCCCAAATTCCTTTAACCGGAGCTGATGAAGGGACAAGTGAATCAGCCTGGGTAACTCCTTTAATAGGTGGAGACGTTCGCTACGGTGTTTGGGGGCCAGTCGATGCGCGCGGCAATGAAGATCGCAACGCGGCTGGCATCTTTTCTTCCGACGCGCAGCGAGTGTACGGCCTGGATGGGCTTGCAATCGGAATGACCGGCGAACCGAGCATCGTGAGTCTCACCGCGTCGGGGCAGACCTTGAAAATACCGAAAGGGACAGCCCTATTACTGCAAGTGAAGGGATCACCGGCGGAGCGAGGCGAGCAGTTATCGTCCATCAAGAAATAACAGCGCACGATGGGCTCCGGTTGCGCCAAGCAGGCGGAGCCTCATCTCACTCTGACAGACATCTCTGATGCCCTCGCCATGGCTCTTCCGATGCCCGGCGTTCACTCGCCTCGCCTCAAAAGCGTATGCTGATGAGACGAGGTCCAGATGTCAGATCCTGCAGATTGGCCGCAAATACGGCGGACGACGCGCCCGCCGACTCACAGATCGGGTTCTCCCCAGCGCCGGTTTCGTTGGCTGCTAGCGCTCTTTATCGTGCTCGCCATTGTGCTCTTCGGCGGCCGCACCTGGCTCTCTTATTATGTCGATGCGCTCTGGTTCGGATCGCTGGGATACGCGCAGGTCTTCTGGAAGTCGTTGAGCCTACAGTCCGCGGTTTTTACGACGTTCACCGCGGCCACGTTCCTGGTTCTGTATGGAACCTTTCTCGCCCTTAGACGCGCTCACCCGGAAGTGTTTGCGAATCCGCAAACGATCTGGATCGGTGATCATCCACTGAAGTTACCCGTCGACCGTATCCTGCGCCTGATCGCACTCAGTGTCGCCCTCGTTATCAGCGTTGGAACGGGCGCTGTGATGATCGTGGAGTGGCCAGTCTTCGCGGTCTATTGGTATTCGTCACGAACTCCGGTTGGGGTCGTGGATCCGATATTCGGCAAGCCACTGAACTTCTTCTTGTTCACCATCCCTGCATGGGAGATCATCGCGGGCTGGCTGATGGTACTGGCGATAATCACCTGTGCGGCCGCGGCTTTCTTCATTCTTGCTGCGCGCGGCAGGAGTGCCTTTGATGGTCCGGTCCGCAGCTTCCATCCAGTGTCGTGGCGCGGGTTCTCCATTGCCTTTGCGTTTCTATTGCTGGTCGTAGCGCTGCAGGTGTACCTCAGCCGCTTCGAGCGTTTATTCGAAGAGCACACGATCTTTGGCGGTGTGACCTACACCGACGCTCACGTCGTGCTCCCCGGCCTTCTCGTCATCTGTGTGGCACTGGTCGTAGGCGCGGGCGTTGCAATCGCAAACGCTTTCTCGCGACAGCGTGGTCGCTGGTTGGTCGCAGCTACGGTTCCCGCCGCGATCTGCTATCTCGTGCTTCAAGGCGTTTCGTGGTACGTCGGCAACTTTATCGTGAAACCCAATCAACTGGTTCGCGAACGGCCGTTTATCGCCAACAATATCAAGCTGACCCGACAGGCCTACGATCTGGACGGAGTATCGCAGCGCGAGTTTCCCGCCGAGACCACCGTAGCCGCCGTGGACGTGGCAAAGAACCAGGCGACGCTCCAGAATATCCGCCTGTGGGATTGGCGCGCTCTCCAGGATACCCTTCGCCAGATACAGGAAATACGCACCTACTACGACTTTCCCGACATCGACATCGATCGCTATGAAATTGGCGGGCAACTTCGGCAGGTGATGCTCGCCACCCGCGAGTTGAATGTCAACAAGCTTCCTGAGAGCAGCCGTAATTGGATTAACGAGAAACTGATCTATACCCACGGGTACGGTGTGACCATGAACCCGGTCAATGGCTTCACGACCGAGGGCTTGCCGACCATGTATCTGAGCGATATGCCCGTTCAGAGCACGGTGCCTGGTCTCAAGGTCAGTCGGCCGGAGATCTATTTTGGTGAGCTGACCAACACCGACGTATACGTCAATACGCGGCAAAAGGAATTCAACTACCCGCAAGGTCAGACGAACAGCTTCACATCCTATGAAGGGAACGGAGGCATCGTTCTCGGCAGTTTCCTCAGACGCATTCTCATCGCGATCGATAGCGGCGAGCTCGGCAAACTGCCGTTCAGCGACGATATAACCTCGGACAGTCGGCTATTGATGCGGCGCAACATCCTGGCGCGCGTATCGGCGCTGGCTCCGTTCCTCACCTACGAACCAGATCCGTACATCGTGGTCGGCGAGGATGGTCATCTCTCGTGGATCATCGACGCCTTCACCACCTCAGACAGTTATCCATACTCGAGTCATTACCGCCTTGCGGACAATCCCGTGAACTACATACGGAACAGCGTGAAGGTGGTTGTGGACGCCTACGATGGAACGACCAACTTTTACGTTTTTGACACGAAGGATCCGATCATCGCTGCCTATCGCAACATCTTCCCGAGCCTGTTCAAGGATGCGGCCGCGATGCCACATGATCTGCGCAAGCACGTGCGTTACCCCGAGTTGTTGCTCTCCTTGCAGGCAGAAGTTTACGGGCTTTACCACATGACTGATCCCGAGGTGTTCTATAACCGCGAGGATTTGTGGAATGTGGCTACAGAAGTCACTATGTCCGACAGCGGCGGCCAGACCACTCAGACCATGCAGCCGAATTTCGTGCTGATGAGTCTGCCGGGCGAAAGCGGGGTAGAGTTCGTCGAGATTCTGCCTTTCACGCCCGCCAATCGAAACAATCTGATCGGTTGGATCGCTGCGCGCAGCGACGGCGCGAACTACGGCACGTCGGTCGTTTACAACTTCCCCAAGACGAAACTAGTCGATGGACCTCTGCAGATCGAGGCTCGAATAGATCAGAACGCGCAGCTTTCAGGCCAACTGACGCTGTGGAACCAGCAAGGATCCC
>CAZBCQ010000008.1:0-6841 GCA_964490255.1 uncultured Terriglobales bacterium
GCATAGTAGGAGAGCCTTTCGAATAGCTCGCTGATGTTCGCGATCCAGAAGGGTCGCTCGAACCCGTTTCGTATGTCGCGCCAGCGCTGCGCAATGGTCAATGTTTGCCCTCCGCGATTTCAGTCCGCAAGCGCTCTTCTACGTGCGCAGCACTCATTCCTGCGACTCGAATCAATTTGTTGCGGTTGGTTTCGCCGGCGGCAATCGTAACCGAACTGCGTGGCACGCGCAAAATCTCGGCGAGAAAACGAATGCACGCCTCGTTCGCCTTGCCATCCACTGGCGGCGCATTCAGTGCCACCTTCAGCGCATCGCCGACTTCCCCGGTGATAGCGTCCTTCTTTGCCCGCGGATGTACCTTGACGGAGAAGGTCACCGTGCCTTCGCTCTCTCGGATCGGAATCATCCTTTTTTCGGCCGCACTCCAAAGATCGCCGTTCCCACCCGCACGCAATTCGATCCTTCTTCTATGGCGACTTCGAAGTCGTGAGACATTCCCATCGACAGGTCATCGAGCCGAACGCCGTGCCGCTTCGCAACTTCATCGCGGAGTTCGCGCAGCTTGCGGAAATATGGTCGCGCTCCCTCAGGATCTTCGGTATACGGAGGCACCGTCATCAGTCCGCGGAATTCCAGGTTGGTCAGCGGCGGCGCCCCGGAAAGAATCGCGCCGATGTCATCCACATTGGCGCCGACTCCGCTCTTCGCCTCTTCCCCGCCGACGTTCACTTCGATCAGCACCGGCAGCTTCTTTCCAAGCTTCTCCGCCGCCGCGTTCAGTCGCTCGGCTAATTTCAGCGAGTAAACCGAATCGACCGCCTGAAACAGGTCCGCCGCTTTATTCGCTTTGTTAGATTGCAGGTGCCCGATCAAATGCATCTCGAGTCCAGCCAGATCCTCCACCTTCGGTGCCTTCTCGCCGAACTCCTGCACGCGATTCTCGCCGAATAGTTGCTGGCCTGCCTCGTACGCCTCGCGAATCGCTTCCGCCGGAAACGTTTTGGAAACCGCCATCAGCGCCACTTCTGACTCGCTTCGTCCTGCACGGCGCGCTGCCGCCGCTATGCGTTCGCGTACGCGCTCCAAATTCTCCGCAATCGACATGCGTTCATGATAGCGCGCGCTTGCGATTCGTCCGCTTCCAATACAAATAGCCGGGCACGCCGATCAACATCAGCACACTGCCTGCCAGCGACTCGCGCGGACGCTCCACCAGCGCATTGATCGCCCATCCGCCAATCAGCAGCACATAAAGGAGAGGAAGCCACGGATACCCGGTACAAAGATACGGTCGCGGCCGGTTGGGCTGCTTGCGTCGCAGCACGAACACCGCCGCCACCGTCACCACGTACGAAATCATCAATCCAAACATTGTGTAGGTGAACAGCTGCACGTAAGTCCCACTGATCGCAATCACAGCACTGAGAACTCCTTGCGCGATCAGCGCAAACGCCGGGGTCCTCCACTTCGGATGAACGCTCGCCATTTTCTGGAAGAAGAGTCCGTCGCGGCCCATGGCGTAGCTCACACGTGCTCCGGCCATGATGTTGCTCGAGAGCGCACCGAAGCACGACAGCGCAATCACCGCGGACAACCAGAACGCAATGCGCGGCGAAAACAGCACGCTCGCTGCCGACTGCGCCACTACATCTGACTTCGCGATCCCCGTTACCGGCAGCGCATACAAATAGACCGCGTTGATGGTGATGTACAGCGCCGCAACCAGCGCCATGCCAATCATCAACGAGCGCGGCAGATTCCGTTGTGGATCGCGAATCTCGCCTCCCAACCACGAAGCGTAGATCCATCCGTCATAGGACCAGAACACGCCTATGAACGCCACGCCCATCACGCTCATGAACGGATACAAGCCGTGCGCGAACGCTTCTTTGAATCCGGCGCCAGAAAAATGACTCCAGTCGCCGTGCCCGAACAGAAACCCGAATCCGATGAATGCTGCCAGCGCGGCAAACTTCATCCACGTCGCCACGTTCTGCAACACCGTCGCCCGCCGCAATCCCACCACGTTAATAGTGGTCAGCAGCGCGATCGCGATCAGCGCAACCACATCGCCTCGCGTGAATAGCCAATCACTTCTCACCCAATGTCCTGCACGATAGCTGATTCCGGCAACATGCCCGAGCACGTGATCGCCCGCGAGCGCCGGCACCGCAACGCCAAGGAACTGAGCGAAACCCACGCTGTTCGCCGCAACGCCTCCGCTGCTTCCTCCGACGAACATGATCCAGCCATACAGAAAGGCCACGAACTCGCCGTACGCCTCGCGCAGGTAGACATACTGACCACCCGCCTCCGGGAACATCGCTCCCAACTCGGCGAACGCAAAGCACGCCAGCAGCGACACGCCCGCTCCGGCAATCCACACGAGCAAAAACAAGATGGGAGAAGGCAGCTGAGAGGCCACATCCTGTGACGTCAGGAAAATGCCGCCGCCAATCACGCCACCTACGATCAACAGCACCGCGTCCGTAAGTGACATCACGCGGAGCAGCGAGCGCTCCTGTTCCGGACGAGCGCTCCCCTGGCGATCAGCGCCAGTTACTGCGGTCTCATGCATCGGAGGATGGCCTTCACGGCAAGGGATAATAAGGACAAGGTGACGGGAGCCTAATTCAGCCGGCCAGCACCGTCAAGCAAACCAACACCGAGTGATCCTTAGTTCCACCGGAAGGACACGGCCCAAAGCCGCTGGACCGGCGGCATCTGGCCCAGAATTGGCTTGAACCATAGACTGCTCGCATGGCATTTCAGGCAAATATGCAGCCCAACATCTGGTCCGGCGAACCGGCTCCGTATCCGGTCGTCGCTGTTGGGCCTCTTCGCAAACGGCGTCCTATCGAACGCACCACATGGTTCTCCCGAATCAAAACAGAGGAAAGGCTCGGCTGTTTGATCGCCTCAGCTGGATTGGTATGGGGAGCACAGGTACTCACTGCCAACATTCACGATCTCGATAGTCTCATGAGAACTCCCGGGCCGCTGGAAGTCTGTGCCCTTGGCATCCTCATGTGGCTGCATGCGAAGTGGCGACGCTCGGTAGCTGTCTAAACCTCACGCAAGACGATCGACAGGAATCGGCGCCGACTCCGGCTGCTCGGTATCAACGCGAACCATGATTCCGCCCAACTCGAGACGGTAGTTCTCGCCACGCCACACGATCGTGCGCCCAAGATAGCTGGCCGCCCAAAAACAGAATCCCAGGAAATCGCGCACCGGATAAAGCCAGCAATACAGAATGGAGTTAGGATCACGCACCACTCCCCATCCAGCCGCAATCGCGAGCACCAGCCGGTTCGCCACTGCATACGCAAACAGCCACCAACCGAACGTCGTATTGTGCAGTGAGTTGGCCGCGTACAAACCAAGTATCCCGAAAGGCATGGCGAACGTAAGCGAGGTCCCCAGGTGGCCCTTCGGACGCGAAAACCGCGTGCTCTTCATCCAGCGCACCTGGTGCAGCCAGGAAGCTACAAATGAGCGGTTCAGAACGATGTGTTCTATGACGTAATCGGAAAGAACAACCTTGTATCCAAGCTCGGCAATCCGGTTTCCCAGCAGGTAGTCATCGGAGCAATATTCCGCGAGCGCGCCGATCCCACCCGTCTGCTCCACCACCTCACGGCGTGTGGCCATCGTGGGTCCAAGCGTGAACTTCATGCCCTCAAGCAGTTCCGCCGTCATCACTCCGGCCGTCATCTCCACGGACATTCCCAGCGCCTCAAGTCGCGACCAGACGCTTCCAGTCGGCACTCCACGATAGAGACACGTCACCGCGCCGACTTGCGGATCCAGCAACGGCCGCACCACCTCGTGAATGTAGTTTGGCTCGACGTGAACGTCGCTGTCGCTGAAGATGAAGTAATCGGACGTACTCGCCTCGATCATTTTCTGCAGCGAGCAGACCTTCGCGTTCGGATGATTCGGCTCGCCTGAGTACACTACCTTCACATCCACCCAGGGATATCGCCGCTGCAGGCTTTCGACTACGCTCAGCGCCGGATCAGCAGCATCCCGCGTGCCGAAGATGATTTCGAAATCGGGATACTCCTGCGCGAAAAAGCTTTCCAGACTGCGCTTCAGCTGCGGTTCCATTCCGCATAGCGGTTTCAGCAGTGTGACCCTTGGCCAAAAGGTGGAATCGCCAGTTGCACTGGGACGCGTGCGCCATCGAAAGCGCGCGATCGATATAAGCGTGAGAATCAGAAAAACCGTGCAGCTGATCAGTCCAACCAGTGCGACGGACAGAAATAGTCGGTCAACCATTCGGGTGCCACTTGTCAATAACGGTGAGTGAAGCTGTACAAGTCTACCCTGTCCAGCGGCTTAGGGCGACTCTGGCATAATCTCGTTACGCAGAGACTTTCCCGGCGCGCTTCGTTCGGCTACTTTGCCATGGAAGTGACTGAAATTACAGGGAATTCGTCGCGCGGTTGTGTCGTAGCGGGCTCTACCTTCGGAAACATCTGCAATTCCCCGCCCGCCATTCTCCGTAACGCCTGAGGTACGTCCTGCTCGATGACATGGAGCTTGCCCTGCTCGAAACGCAAAAGCACATCGCAACTCTCCAGGGTGCTCAGCCGATGCGCGATCATGAAACTTGTCCGTCCGGACATCAGCTCACGCGTCGCGGCGATTACGGACGCTTCAGTCTTCATATCCACAGCGCTCGTTGGCTCGTCCAGGATCAGCATCGGAGAGTTCCGCAGAAATGCCCGCGCAATCGCCACGCGCTGACGCTCGCCTCCCGAGAGACGCGCTCCTCGATCCCCCACTTCGCTCTCGTACCCATCCGGCAGCCTCTGGATGAAATCGTGAGCATTGGCTGCGACCGCCGCTGCAACAATCTCGTGCTCTTGCGCGCTCGGACGTGCGAACGCGATGTTCTCGGCAACGCTCGTGGAGAACAGCACCGGTTCCTGCGGCACGATTGCAAACTGGTTTCGAAGATCCTGCAAACGGTACTCGCGAAGATCGACTCCGTCCAGCAAAATTCTTCCGTCGGTAGGATCGTAGAAGCGCAACAGCAGGCTGACCAGTGTGCTCTTTCCCGAACCCGTTGGACCGACGATACCCACGCGTCGTCCTGGTTCAATCACGAACGAAACGTCCTCAAACACCCGATGCCCATTGGGATAGGCGAACGAAACATTCTGGAACTCAATGCGGCCTGCAGCTTTTCCGAGCGCGAGTGCGGTCTGCGATTGCAGCGGCTCTTCCGCCTCGTCGAGCAGCATCAGCGCGCGCTCTACGCTCACCATCCACGACTGCAGTTCCGGCAGCTTGGTGCTCATCGTTCGCAGCGGCTCGTAGAGCTGACCCATGTACGCCATGACGATCAGCAGCTCGCCAAGCGTGAGAACCCCGGAGCGTACATGCAACGCGCCCACCAGCAAAGCAGCGCCGGTGCCAACCGCGATCAGCAATCCCGTGGCCGAGTGATACGCCGCTTGCACAAACGCCAGCCGGATCTGTCCCCACATACGCTGGCTCGATCGCGTCATGAAACGTAAGTCCTCATCACGCTCGCGCCCGAACGCCTTCACCAGCCGCACCGATCCGAGCACTTCTTCCAGCACCGACATCGCGCTGCTGTCCATCTCCTTCACCTGGTGCCAGCCGTCGTGCACCTTGCGGCTTGATGCGCGCGCCAGCAAGAAAAGTGGCGGCGACAGCGCGAATGCAATCACACATAGTTTCCAATCCATGCGCCAGGTCACCATCGCCATCCCGGCGAAAGCAAAAGCGGAGCTAGCGAACGGAAGGAATCCCTGGATCGTGATCAGTTGAATCGAAGGCGCATCGTGCTGTATGCGATACGCGGTGTCGCTCGTTCCCTTGCGATCATGAAATGCCAGGTTCAGGCGCTGAACGTGCGCAAACAGCCGCGCACGGAATTCCAGCACCAGCTTTTCCCCGGTGAAGGTTTGCAATAACCAACTCGCGAGCGACTGCAATTGCATCAGCAGCCCGATCGCAAGCAAGGTGCTGGCGGCGAGCACCAGCATCATTCCACTCGACTGCATCACCCATGCGGGAATCCACGCCTGTAAGACTCTTGGCAGAGGCTGCTTGCCGATAACGTTGTCCACAACTAGTTTGAGCGGAAGTGGCAGCAACAAAGCCAAGGGAGTGGAAAGCAGAGTCAGAAGAAGAATGCCTGCCAGGTGAGGCCAGCATGGTCGCGCCTGTTGCCATACCCGCACCAGCACGCCGGGCTTACTCGCGCCGTCAAGTGCCTTCTGACTCGCCCGCCTGGGATGATCTCGGCGGTCGATTCCTATGTGCGTGGGACCGGTTGACATGGCGCTCCAATTCGTCCCGGCACAACAGTCCTCTGCGGCGTACGTTTTGCCGCACGTCAGGCCATTTGATGAAGGGCGAAGGTCAATCCTAGGGCGGCTTTGAAGGCCATTCAATCAAGGGAACACATTAGAACCGGAGTTGCGGGGCCACCACGCACAGCGGCAAAGACCTAACCCACAGCCGCGAGTAAGCGCGAGAAACAACTTGACACGTGCATTACTGTTATACTTAACTATAACAGTAGCTGACAAGGGCCCCGTTCCAGCTAAGGAGAATGAGACATGAAATCCCTTCGTTTTCTGCTCTTCGCTGTTCTGATGTCGCTCTGCGCTGCCGCGTTTGCGCAGAACCACGACATGCCACAGTCACCAGCGCCGAAGTCCGACGCACAGATCTCTTTCGACACGGTCAAAACGCTCGCAGGTAATTGGGAAGGCCCCGTAACCGTCGACCCGCCGCAACCCCAGTGGGACGCCAAGCCCTTGCACGTCACCATGCGCGTGACTTCCCGGGGCAA
>CAZBCQ010000008.1:6941-9424 GCA_964490255.1 uncultured Terriglobales bacterium
GGAAAACCTGATGGACCGTGAGTGGAGCGACAGTCAGCCGATTTACCGCCAGCTTCGCGACCGCGTCGTCGCGATGATACTCGACGGGGTTCTCAAGGAAGGCGATCCTCTGCCCTCTGTCCGTACCGTCGCAGCTGAATATCGAGTGAACCCGCTCACGGTTCTCAAGGGTTACCAGCAACTGGTGGACGAGGGCCTCGTCGAGACCAGGCGCGGACGCGGCATGTTCATTAATGCCGGTGCACGCACTTTGCTGCTGCAGGGCGAACGCCAGAAGTTTCTCACTGAAGAATGGCCCAGGATCTCGGAAACCATTCAGCGGCTCGGACTGAAGCCGGAAGAACTGCTGAATGGTGGGCACCGCCGCTCGAAGTCGAAAGGAAAAGAGGAGGAACGCTGAAGCATGTCAGTAATAGAAGCCCGCGGTCTCCGCAAAGCCTTCGGCACCACCATTGCGCTGGACGGCATTAATCTGCGCGTTGAAGAGGGCCGAATCCTCGGACTCATCGGTCCCAACGGTGCAGGAAAAACTACCGCCCTCAACGCCATTCTCGGCCTCACCTCCTACGAGGGAGAACTGAACGTGCTCGGACGCGATCCCTGGAACCAGCGCGATCAACTCATGCGCGATGTCTGCTTTATTGCCGATGTCGCCGTATTGCCGCGCTGGATGCGCGTCTCACAAGCGCTCGATTACGTCGCCGGAGTCCACCCGCGATTCGATCGGACCAAGGCGGACGCTTTTCTTGCGAAGACCACGATCGGCCGCACCAGCAAGATCCGGGCGTTGTCCAAGGGCATGGTCACTCAACTGCATCTCGCGCTTGTGATGGCCATCGATGCAAAATTGCTCGTCCTCGATGAGCCTACACTTGGGCTCGACATCCTGTTTCGTAAGCAGTTCTACGATTCCTTGCTCAACGACTACTTCGATCGCAAGCGCACGATCTTGGTGACCACACACCAGGTGGAAGAGATCGAGCATGTCCTCACCGACCTCATGTTCATCGATCGCGGCCGCATCGTATTCGAGTGCAGCATGGAACAACTGGAATCCCGGTATTCCGAAGTGATGGTGAATCCCGAGCACGTCGTCGCGGCGAGGGCCCTCAAGCCTATGCACGAGCGCCAGGGGTTCGGCCGCAGCATCCTGCTGTTCGATCATGCTGACCGCGACCAACTCGCCCAATTTGGCGAAGTCCGCACGCCCAGCATCGCTGACTTGTTCGTTGCGGTAATCGGCAATCAGGCCGGAGCATCACGAGGAGTGGCTGTATGAATACGGAATCAAGCGCCATGCCCGAGTCCTTTGGCCGGCAGGATGTTGCGCCCGCAGTGCTCTCGCCAACGCGGCCTCTGTATTGGTCTATACGACGAGAACTGTGGGAATACCGTTCCATCTACCTCGCGCCGCTGCTGGTCGCTGCGGTTATTCTGTTCGCGTTCATGGTCAGCACCGTTCTGGGTATTTGGGAACCGGCATTGCGGCTTAATCCGCTGCCTCCGAGAATCGCGGAAGCCTGTGGCTTCGCTGCTCTGCTGCTCATGGGCATCACGTTTATCGTTGCGGTGTTCTACTGTGTCGACGCCCTGCACGGGGAGCGCCGCGATCGCAGCATCCTGTTCTGGAAATCGCTGCCCGTTTCCGACCTCACCACAGTGCTTTCGAAAGCGAGTATCCCGCTTCTCGTTCTGCCGCTGCTCACCTTCGCCGTTACCGCGGTTACGCAATGGATCATGATGCTGTGGAGCACTCTAGTCCTGCTGGTGAGCGGCCAAAGTGTCGCGGCCCTATGGAGCCACGTCCCGATCTTCCAGATGTGGCTGATGCTGCTGTACCACCTCGTGACGATTCATGCGCTCTGGTACGCGCCGTTCTACGGCTGGTTATTGCTGGTTTCCGCATGGGCGCGGCGTGCCCCTTTTCTCTGGGCCGTGTTGCCACCGCTTGCGATTGGCATTTTCGAGAGGATCGCCTTTCGCACTGCGCATTTCGCCGCCATGCTCGGCCACCGTTTTGGGGGCGGACCGGAAGGCACTGGCTTCACCGCGAGTAGCACGTCCATGCATGCGCTCGCCCACCTCACTCCAGGTCATTTTCTGATCAGCCCGGGTCTGTGGATCGGACTGGCAATTACCGCGGCATTCCTCGCGGCGGCGGTCCAATTGCGCCGCTATCGAGGACCAATCTAAGTCCGAAGTCATTCTGAATCGCACCGCCGCAGGGCGCGGCTGGACCGAGTGAATCTATGCGTTTGCATCGGGGCACTACTCGTACCGCAACGCCTCCACGGGATCCATCTTCGACGCCCGTTGTGCCGGGAACCACGCGCTGATCAGCCCCACAAACATCAGGATTACCGTGGACAAGATCACCGTTTGCCCCGAAATCTGCAGATGAATGTCCGCCTTCCCTGACGTGTCTTCGTACAGCGGACCCAGCAGCGGCAAGGTACCAACCGATAGCGCGATCAGATACGACA
>CAZBCQ010000008.1:9524-16003 GCA_964490255.1 uncultured Terriglobales bacterium
GGACGAAATTCTTCGCGTCCAAACATCTGGATCGCTTTCTCGTCCGTCGGCGAAAACTGTTGTCGCTCCGCGATCTCGGCGCGCACATCTTTCATCGCTTTCTTTTCGAGCAAGGGCGTAACCGGCTCGAAGACCAGCACGCTCGCATAACGTGTGTCCCACAGATCGCTGGCCGCCGAGTACGGAATGAATGCGGACTCATCGTCGCTGGTGAAGTAGTTGCTCAGCTGCATCTTCCGATCCATGACGCCGATCACCGTGAACCGGACGCCATCGATCCGCACCTCTTCTCCAACCGCTGGCCTGCCCTTGAACAGCTTGTGATACAGCCGCTCTCCAATGAACACCACGCGCCGGCGCTCCACCATATCCGACGCATTAATCCAGCGGCCCACTCTCGGCACCTCGTTGCGCATCTCTCCGTAGACGGGACATACCCCCCGGATCGCCGTATTCGCCATGGTGTCCTGATAGCTGATCGTTCTCCAGCGTACGGATTCGAGGCACACGTTCTTAACCACGCTGACATTCGAGCGAATCAGTTCTACGTCTTCCTGCTCGAAGTGCACCACCTTGCCCGCGCGCTGCCCACCCGGCTGTTCGCTGGTGGCCTGCGGCCAGCAGACGACTGCATCGCGTCCGAATGCTTCGAAAGCCGTCACCAGCACACTGCGGAATCCGTTGCCATAAGAGATAAGCAACGTCACCGCCGCAATTCCCCACACGATTCCCAGCATCGTCAGAACGCTCCGCACCCGGCTGCGGTGCAGCGCAATCCAGGCTTCTTTCACGATTTCTTTGATCATGCCCATGCGCTCAGCCGCCCGCCTCGTAACGAAGTGCTTCAATCGGATCGACCGATGCTGCTCTTCGCGCCGGATAAATCGCTGATCCCAGCGCCACGATGCCCAGCAATCCGGCCGCCAGCAGTCCGGAACTCCATGTCGGAATCAGCCCGGCAAAGAACTCCGGCATCGGCAACAGGTTCACCAGGGCACAGAACCCAAATGCAAGCCCCAGCCCGATCGCCCCGCTAAGGAAGACCACTAGCACCGTCTCCGTGACGAATTGAATGATGATTGCGCTCGACGCTGCGCCCACCGCCTTGCGCACGCCGATTTCTCGCGTGCGCTCGCGCACCGCGACCAGCATAACGTTCATCACGCCAAGCCCGCCCAGGAACAGCGTGGTGATTCCCACCGCGCCCAGGAAGTACTTCATACCATCGGTCATGGTAGCGAACGCCTTGGCTTCTTCGATCGTGTCCCAGATGGGCGCTGCCTCTTTGTCCGTAGGATCGAAATTATGGATCTTCCCCAGCACCGCGCGCGTTTCCGATTTGCACGCCTCGTGCTGCTGCACTGATTTCGGCACCACCAGCAATTGATCCAATGTGTGTGCCGTCGCTGGAGGTTTGTTGGGGAAGTCGCGTTGCATGACTGCAAAGGGTACGAACAGCTTGTTTACGTCGAAGCCGTCGTAGCTGGAATCCTGATCCTTCTTCTTGCTGACCCCAATCACCGTGTAAGGAAAATCGCCGATCTGTATGATCTCGCCCACTGCGGGCCGATACGCGAAGAGTTGCTTCTTGGCCTCCGCGCCCAGTACGACCACACGACGAGCTTCGCGCTGATCCTCCCACGTGTAATAGCGGCCGTCCGCAATATCGATGCTGCGCACGTCGCCAAACGGCGGAAGAGATCCCGTGACCAGCAAGGTCGCGGCATTGAATCGGCTCACGATACGAACATCTTTCCGCTCGATCTCTGGAAGCGCATACTTGCAGTCAGGAGCATCGCTCTCGAGGGTGGCCGTGTCCGTATCTTCGAAATGAATGACTTTGCCCGCGCGTAATCCGCCAGCCTGCATGCTGGTACGCCCCGCCCAGACAATCATGATGTCTTTGCCGAGCGTGGCCGCCACCTTTGCCTGCCCCTCCCGCAGCCCTTCTCCGGCTGCCACCATCAGCACCATGGAAACAATGCCCCATGCGATGCCAAACATCGTGAGTGCTGTGCGCAACTTGTGCGCCATCAGGGTTCGATACACATCTACGATGAGATCGCGAAAGACCATAGTTGGGCCCAATGCTTGGACGTATCCGGACGCGGGACGATAGCGCACCCACCCCACTTCTCTTTACGTGACCGCAAGGAAAAAGGTTCCCGCAAGATTGGAAAATCAGATTAACTCGGTCGCGGCTTGTGTGGGCAACCCGCTGTATTGATGCAGCTGTCAGCCAGTTGTAACCGCTCCACTGGACGGCCGTTCACGATGTGAGACGTCACAATCTCCTCCACATCCTGGGCATCTACGAAGCCGTACCACACCGCGTCCGGATAGACCACCACCGTCGGTCCATGCTCGCACTGATCCAGGCACCCGGACTTATTCGCGCGCACTTCGGCGCGCACGCCAGCCTCAGCCAGCCTCTTCTTGAAAATCTTCTGAAGACTGCCCTCTCCGGTCGGATCGCACGAGCCCCGCGGATGTCCCTCGGGTCGCTGGTTACTACATATAAAAATGTGGTGGACGAACTTGGCCATTCAGCAGTTATAGCAGCAACTGTGCCAGAATAATCTTCGTAATCATCGCAACGGGATAAATACTGGCGTAAGCGATGCTGGGCTCATCCGAACGGCTCGCCTCATCCGCGAATGCCACGCACGCCATTTGCGTCTGAATACCGGAGCTTAAGCCCATCAGGTAATCGAACGGAATCTTCATCCACTTATAGCCAGCCACCAGCACGATCACGTGTACCACCACAGTTATGACCGCGCCCGCCATCAGCAGCCGCAGACCGCTGGTGCGGACCGTGTCCGCAAAATTGTACCCGGCGTTCGTGCCCACGCCCGCCAGGAATAGTACCGACCCAATCTGCCTCAGCGTCAGATTTGCGCTCGCCGGCATTACCCACGTAATCGAGCCCGTGCGCTCCAGCTTTCCCAAGACCATCGCGACCAGTAGCGGCCCGCCTGCCAATCCCAGTCGCAACACCTGCCCGCCAGGCAGCGGGATCGGAAACATCCCCGCGAGAACTCCCAGTACCAGCCCGATGGCCACCGACCCGAACTGCGCCTCCGCGGTACCGCGAATCGAATCACCAAAAAACTGTGACATGGCCGGAAAATTCTCGCGTTCAGTTACCACACGCACGCTGTCCCCGTATTCCAGTCGCGTATCGGATGTGGGAATCAGCTCAACATCCCCACGCCGTATGCGCGTGATGTTCGCGTTCAGGCCAGCGGGCATCGTGAGCTGGCTGATCTTCTTCCCAACCACCACCCTGCTGGAAACCAGGAAGCGCCGGTTATCCAATCGCGTGCGATCCAGTTCGATCTGCGATTCTGTCTCTGCTCCGAAGATCAATCCAGCGCGGTCCAATCCTTCTTCTCCGCCGACCACGGCCAGGACATCTCCGTGTTGCAAAACAGTCTCGTCGCTCGGCAACTCCGGCAATGCCTGACCGCGTTGAATGCGGCTAATGACGAATCCCGGCTCCTTGTGGTGCCGCATGATCTCCTGCAACGTGCGTCCCACCGCCCCGGGGTTCTCCACCACGAAATCGCGTATGCGAATGTCCGACGTTCGCGCGCCTTCTTTGAATTGCACCCGCCACAACTTGCGCGTGATCTGGAACAGCAGCAGCACGCCGATCACGCCAATCGGATACGTCAGCCCATATGCGACCACCGGTTCGTTCGCATTCGCCTGTACCTGCTCCGGCGGCAAGCCTTTCGTCAATTCCTTGACGCGATCGCGCACCGCCGCCAGCGTCGGCGTACTCGTCAGTGACCCCGCGTACATGCCCGCGGCTTTCGGGCCGCTCAAGCGTAAGATTCGCGCAGCTCCCAGGGTCATCAGGAACCCAATGGTCAGAACGATGACCGCCAGCACCGTGTCGCGCGATCCTTTTTTGCGGAACGAGTCAAAGAACGCCGGCCCCGACTGGATCCCCAACGTGTACACGAACAGGATGAGCCCCAGGCTCGCGACCGCTTCCGGGATATGAATGTTGGGGCTCAAGGCGCCGACCGCAATTCCCATGAACAGCACGCCAGCCACTCCCAGCCGAAAGCTGAACAGATTCAGCTCACCCAACAGGTAGCCCAATCCGATCACCACAAATAGCGTGAGCATCGGATTTTGCGCGAGTTCGGAACTGATTCCACTCAGCATGTACTTCGGAACGAAGACTCGCCGTCAAAGATTCGGACAGTGCCGGACGGCTAGAGAAATCAGGATAGCAAAGGAATTCAGCAGGAGATGTGATGGCAGACCCAGGACGTGAACACGCACGACCTTGTCTAACAACTAACAACTGTTTTTCTGACAGCTTACTTCTGACGACTTCTGAGTTCTGGCTTCTGACTCTCTCTGACAACTAACAACTAGCAACTGACAACTACAGCATCGCTGCCACTCTTCCCGCGTACGCCGGTTGTTGCAAGCGTGCCAGCAATCCAGCCGCGTCGGTCAACTGACGATAGCGGTCCGCTACCGGCTCCAGCCGGGTAGAAAATTGTGGCACCAATAATTCTCCATACAATTTCACCATCACGCTTATCGCCAGCAGCCGCATTCGCAACGCATTGTTCACCAAGGTTTGGGCGGCCTGAGCGACCTGCGGTTCCGAACTACTGCGCGCCGCCTCGCCCAGTCGCATCAATACTTGTGCGTTGTGCGCCAGCCGCTTCACATATTCCAGTGTCGCCAACAGCCGCGCTCGCCGCACCTGTCGATAATCGCTCGGCGATAGATGTTGTTTCAGAAATTGCTCCTGGCTCGTGTCCAGGAGATTGTTGAAGGCGGCGAAGTCCACCGGCTGAGTCTGTCCTGCCAGGTCTTCGAGATTCCGTACCACAATCCGCTCGCGGCGAAAATTCCAATGCAGGAACAGAATCGCAATGACTGCTACCAGAGCTACAAGCGTTATCAAAAAAGTTACTCCCGGCCGAAATCTTTCAAACCAACTTCGCCACATGCGTGCATTGGAGTATCCAGCCGCATCTTACAGCCCTAATAATCGCCGATAACTGCCGCGTAGCTAAAAAATAAAATTCTATTCCCAAAAAACGGAATACCGAAATAGATACCTTCCCAATTTCCGCATCGGCACTTATTTTCGCGGCAGTAGCCTGACGGCGGCTCCTCTAGCCAGTTCCCCACTTCGCATTTACCCAGCTCTGCCGTCTGATTCTTGAGAATTGCCGCTGTTGCGAAGTTCATCAACACTCCAGCTCGGCCCCGCAACAACCCGAGTCGGGTGAGCAAATCGCTGATAATCAAACCAAGCGATAATTAGAGGGTGTTTCCTGCAAAATGCTGATTTCGGGTACCCCCTTGGAGCAAATGTAGGCAGTAACAACCGGAAAGCTTGAAGACGAGTTGCCAACACAAAAACCGCGTTACGACGGACGATGATTGCTTCGGTAAGCGAGAACCAGCGGGATACGAACTACGCGCTCTTTTTCGTCTTTAGCATCTCTTCCAACTTCTCGTTCCACTTCTCGATGTCGTTATGCGGGATCACACGCACAGGCTGCGCAACTTCTTCAGTTTGCACGAAGTAGCAAGTCCAGATCACCACCATGAGCGTGTACGCCATAGTTCGCAACAAGGACTGCATCGGCAAAACCGAATTTCCGTAATACGTCCGCTCCAGAGCCAGAATCAAATCCAAAATGGCGTAGACACCATATCCAAATGCGATGCCAAAAATGTAACTTCGCAATGTCAGTCCCAGCGACCTCACAAGAAAGAACAAGACCAACAGCACTCCAGCTTGGACCAGCCTCAACGTTCGAACAGACACATAAATAATCTCGGATACGCGATCAATCGCCGATCCAGAACCATATCTCGCCAAAATCAGTCCTATGATGAGCAGGGAGAAGATCACGGAGAACAGCAGACGCTTCGCGATCCTGTTCAGCGCGTCGTACGGCTCTAGCACCGAAGTAAAAATCTCGTAGATCAAACAGAATCCCAGGGTGATTCCGCAACTTTCAAAGACGTAGAAGAAATAAAAGTAGGCCTCGCGTGTCACTTGCGAGGCCATGACTACCACCGAAATGGCGGTCATCATTACTTGAAACGTCGTGTAAATGGTGAATAGCGGAATTGACTTGTAGTAACGCCTGCGAACGATCGTAAACCCAATAAGACACTGCAGTACGGCCGGAACAATGGCGATGATGTAATCTCGAGGTCCGAACGTCAGTGTCATGGGCTGACGAGAAGCGTATCGCTTCCAGAGCCAGCCCACAAGGACCATTCGCAGTGCACCGCGCCAATCGAACGCCGTTTTCCTAGACCATCTTCGGATTTGGCGGAATCGGAATTGGATTATCAGCCAAAGGAGAAGCTAAGTTCAAAGACAACTTCGGGTTCGCGGGCGGAATCGGAATCGGGTTATCTGCCAACGGGGAAGTTAGCATCCGCGCCAGCTTCGGGTTCGCGGGCGGAATCGGAAT
>CAZBCQ010000008.1:16103-23445 GCA_964490255.1 uncultured Terriglobales bacterium
CCAACGGGGAAGTTAGCATCCGCGCCAGCTTCGGGTTCGCGGGCGGAATCGGAATTGGGTTATCCGCCAAAGGAGAAGTTATCATCCCCGCCAGCTTGGGGTTCGCGGGCGGAATCGGGATCGGGTTGTCCGCCAAAGGGGAAGCTAAGTTCAAAGACAATTTCGGGTTCGCGGGCGGTATCGGAATTGGATTATCTGCCCTTGCTTGCGCTCCCGTTACCATCAACATCAAACCAAACACAAAACCACATACGATCTTTTTCATGACACCCTCCGTTGCCAGTCGGCACCACGACAGCATCAGGGGAGAGGTGTCACGAACCTCATGAACCCGTTTTCATTCCTGAATTCGGAACAAGAAATCACAGATCGTGCATTCCAGCCGGAATTGGTGTTTACTAGTTGCGCATGTTCACCGCACGGGAAGACTTCGAACAGAACACCTTGAACTCGGTCCCAGGCACCCTGGGCAAACTCGAGTACCTGGCCCAGTTACGCGAAGAGAATGGTCGCTATTTTCACTGGGGATTGGCTCGCCTGCATGGCGACGAGGCTGCCGCTGCCACCTTGCAGCAGGTACACCTTTCCCAGTTCCTTGCGCTGTTGCGCACGCCGCTTCCTCAGTTGTGGGATGAAATACAGCAGGCTGCAGAGAGCCACCAGGTAGAAGCCAAAGAGTATGTGAGGGCTTTACTGCAGTTGGGGCAGGCGCTCGTTCCTCCTGTTACCGCCGGAGGTTCGCACCATCACTTCAGTTCAGTTTTGCAGGCGCTTTCTGCGTTGGCTGGGCCGGAGGCCGCGCCACCCCGTCGAGTCGCATAGCCATTCCCACTACCTGCCCGATCACTTCCGCCTCCTGCGGATGCCGCATAATGCGCGGCGCCACCGGCGACAACGGATGTGGCTGCAGCACGATGCGGTCGTTCTTTTCGATCGTGCACCAGCAGCAGATGTGTTGGTCTCGCGTTTCCACGAAATAGATGGGGCGCTCGTACTCCGAGCGCCAGCTGCCTCCCATTACTTCATTCTTCGATTCGTCGATCTGCAGGAAGGTCCCCGGCATGATCAGCGGATACATCGTGAAGTCCTCGATGCCAACATAGCCGTATGTGAAGTCGGCGTTGGCCAGCGGTGCCAGGTACGAGAGTGGGACTACCCCCCACTGCTCGACCATGCGCCCCAGGTTCACCGTCTTCTTCAGGTCAAAGCTGGGATCCAGTTTGACTGGCAGGCGCACGTCGCCCTGCAACTCCAGTGCAGCCGGGCGCGTCTTCGGCGCCTCTGCGGCTAATGCCAGATCCGCCGCGTAATTCTCCGTGTCAATGCCGTACCAGATCAGCAGCTGTTTGATCGTTATGCGATAGATAACTGCCAGCGAATAAAGCCGGTAGAGGCTCGGAACGAGGCTCTTCGTCTCGAACTCCGAGAGGCGGCTGATGGGAATAGCGTATTCTTCCTCTTTGCGCCTCTGGGCAATGCGCTCGCTTGCGATTTCCACATCGCGTAGCTTGTAGCCCAGGCTTTCACGCAAAGCCTTAAGTCTGGCTCCTGGCGTGGTCACAAAACGACTCCGAGTTCCAATTAATGGGAGGACAGCTTGCTGCCCCCGATTATATGCAGAACACGATACAAAAGTCAGTTAAACGTTAACCCGCAAGTAACGTCTCATTCGTGCGGCCCGGCGGTTGCAACAAGCTACGACGATTACCTTAATGAACTGAATAAGGGTCGCTCGCCACTCCCTGTGATCAAAATCAGACGAGCCCTTCGCGCGGAAATCTTGTCAAGCCCTTTCCCGCGTAACTCACTCGCAAGGCGAGACATACCGACGTTCAGCAGGTCCCGTGATTTGTGCTGCTCTGAATGTCAGAAGCTCGAAATGAAGTTTCTGTCATGCAGCAAGGGGCGATACGCGTAACGCACTTCGCGTTGATTGGAAACGAGCCACCCGAAATTCCCATTAAAGGAATGTGAAAAAATCAATGCACGCACATTCAGGTTGCTGCGAGTGCCCCATCCTAGCACCCTCTGTTGCTTAGGGTGGAAAAGCGAATCGGTGCGTGCACTCCGCTTATGTTGGCGGTGCGGCGCTAGCGATTACTGAATCTTGGACTTTGCGCTTGACTCTACTAACCACTGACCACTAACCACTGTTTTTCTACCCTTCCCACACGAAGGCGTCGAACACTCGCGCGACCGAGAATCCCAGTTGCCGATAGAGATCCACCGCGCGCTTGTTCGCCTCGGTCACAGTGAGGGACAACGTCTTGAAATTCCGTCGCCGCAGTTCCTCGGCGCTGGCTTCGAGCAATGCCAGGCCAATTTTTTTCCCCCGATGCTCGGGCAGAACGCAGACTTGCGTCACATGCCCGATATTGTCTTTCACACGCGAGCACAGAATCAGTCCTACCGGACTGCGGCTCGCACGATCGATCGCCACGAATGACGAACCGGAGTCGAACACTCCGCAGCCGGGAAAGCGAACGATATTGTTCAGAAAGCGGAGCGCTCCCTGAACCGTGCGGTACTGATCGTTGATCTGCGAATCGATGTGTCCGCGATAGCATGCCGTAATCAGTGCCGCCGCATGCTGGTAATCGCTCTCCTGCCAGCGTCTTAATTCGAAAGAACAGGGCTTCGCTTGGTTCGCTTTTGCCGACGGCGCGTGCGCGCTCAGCGCCAATTCCATGAACAAACGCGGGTAGCGCTGAAATCCCTGATGCTGAAACGGACCGGCCACGCGCCCCGTTTCATGTAGCAGCAGTTGCGCCTCGATCCGATGAACACCTGGCGACTCCTGCAGCGTTTCCAGCACATGCGTCACCAGCTTGGTTTCAACCGGACTCTCTTTTCCGTTAGGCGCGTGTTGGTGCGCAACGTACAAGTCGCCGATCACGCCCTTGTTGCCTTCGTAGACGAAGAAGGCATACCCGTGTAGACGCCCGCGCTCGACCGCTGCATATCCTGGCAGAATTCGCGCATCGACGTAGCGCAAAATCATGTCCGCTGACGAGCTGTAGTCCCAGGCCAACTCGTCCGACCACACTTCGGTCTCCTCTTCTAGAAGAGGCCGCAGATCAGCCGAGGTAAAGTGCCTGAGATCGATGATTTCCACGGTATCCCTGTACGATTGGATGTTCCCGATACCCTCTGGGGAGCGAGCGTTCAGCACGCAGACATGGAGTCTAAGCTTCCGGGCATTCGCAGAGCAAACGGGGGAACACGAAACGGCAACGCACGGCGCTCGTATCGGGAAATTGCCTCTTCTCGCTACTTGCTACCAGCTACGCCCTCTCTACTGACTGGGAGCTTGCGATTCACGGCTCATCCAGTAGAACTCCAATTTCTGCGGCTTATATTCCCCGACCTGAAGCGCCTTCCATCCCGGAGCCAGATTGAACGCATCCTGAATCTTTCCTTCCGGAACCACCAGCAGATGCGCCGTCGCGGGCGCCTCGCCTTGCTGGTAGTTCAAGATCTGCTGATCACGGTAGAAGTTCAGACCGTACTGTACGTCGCGCTTCACGCCGTAAACCGCTACTGGCGCTTGCATCGGCTCTATGGCGCTGATCTGGCGCGCGATGGGTCGCGCCGAAAGATGAGCATCCATCACCGGCGCGCCCATCTTGATCAGGAAAGCCATTGCCAGCACCACCGGAACCATCGTCATCAGTCGTAGCGTTGAGATCCCACGCAGCAGGACTACGACAATCATCGCCAGTGCGATCGCTCCTCCAACGATTGCGGCAGCCACGATTGCGCCGGGGATAGGCCGCACACGCGAAATCCAGTACCAGACCAGCAGCGCCCCACTGAGCATAATTCCATTGAGCACACAGTGCACGACCACTGCAGGCACCGGAATTGTTTGCGCGCGCTTCCGCTTCTGCCATAAATAGTCTGCCAGCAGGATTCCAAACGGCGGAATTGCCGGGAGAATGTAGCCTGGCAACTTCGACTCCGACAGGGAGAAGAACACCACAGGAAGCACGCCCCAGAGCAGCAGGAAAACTTCGAATGTGCCGCTAGTTTGCAGGCGCTCCTGCAGCAACTTGCGGATCACGCGAACCACCGCCATGCCCACCAGCACCGTCCATGGCAGAACGGAGAGCAGCAGCACGGGAACGAAATACCAGAACGGCTGCTTATGCTGGAACATGTTGGTGCCGAAGCGAGCCAGATTGTGCTCCAGCAGGAATACCCGCAGGAATTGCGGATTACGAATCTGTACCAGCACGTACCACGGCAGCATCACTACGAAGTAAACGGCGAGTCCCGGCAGCCAGAACATGCGCGCGAGCACCTTGAAATCGCGCAGCACCGCGCAGAAGACGACCACGATCAGCAACGCCAGGAAGGGTGCAACCGGGCCCTTGGCAAGCGTCGCCAGAGCTAAGAAGAAATAAGCAGCCGCCAACCAGCGCTTCCGATCACTCTCCAGCCACGCATACCATGACAATAGCGCGATGCCAAACATCGCCGTCAGCGGCATGTCGGTTGACGCGGCTCTCGCAAATCCAATCACCGCCGCGCACGACGCCACAATCAGTCCGCCATCCAGCTGCGATCCTGGACGAAACCTCCGCAGGAAGAAGTAAAGCCAGAACACCAGCAGGGTCGCCATCACCGCCGACGGCACGCGCGCGGCCCAGTCGCTGACCCCAAACACCTTGTACGAAAGCATCGTACCCCAGTAGTAGAGCACCGGTTTCTCCAGCCACGCTGTGCCGTTCAGGACCGGAGTGACCCAATCGTGCCGAGTCATCATCTCGCGCGCGATTTGCGCATAACGCGGCTCATCGGCGCCAACCAGTCCGAAACTGCCCAAGCCATAAAAGAAGAGGAACGCGCAGAAAATCGCGAGGGTGAGCACTTCGGAAACAGTGGTGATACGGTCTCTGGGCACTTGGGCTGCCGACTCTTGCATCAGGCAGCACCTCTACCCGTAAATGCGTTGACTTTCGTGCGTACTAGGCCCAAAACCGTTTGGCTCCTCAACTTCAAGGCAACGGAACGCCGCCTATTGTAAATGGCCGCATGCTATCGGACGGGAACACACGTGCAACCTGCCGTGTGTGGCTGGTACAATTTCGGGACCAATGCACCCACGTATGGAAACCACCGCCGAGTTTAAGCCTGGGGACCGCTGGGTCGCGGAATTGCCAGACCGTGCCCTGGTGCTCATCGCTTCCTACAATCTGTACGGTCGATGGACGATCACCATCTACGACCAGAAGAGCCAGTCGAACCTGTTCGAATTGCACGATGAGCAGACGCTCGAAGGAGCCCAAAAGTATGCGGAAGGGTATGTGAACGGTGCCATGCACGAAGAACTGGGGCCGTTCGACTGGAAGCTGCACTCCAACAACTAGGGGCCTTAGCGCGGCCACTGACTGCGTTTGCGAACACCTGCGTTCGTCTCGCCAATAATCCTAAACTGCGCCAGCACTCTTTCTACCGCAACCGAAATAGGTCCATCTAGCGATAAGCCGCTCGCACAATTGTGGCCGCCGCCGCCGAACCGTTCAGCGATCTCTGCTACATCGATGGAACCTTTGCTGCGCAGACTCACCCGCCAGCGGCCGTCCTGCATTTCACGAAAAAAAACGGCCACTTCCACGCCTTCAATCGCAAGCGCGTAGTTGACCAATCCTTCGCAATCTTCGTCCACCGCGTCCACGCGAGCCATTTGCTCGCGCGTCACATACATCCACGTCAGCCGGCCCTCGCGATGCAGATTCGATAACGCACTTCCCAGCAAGCGCATCTTGGAAGCCGCATGCGAGAAGTAGACGTTCTGAGCGATCCGCGCCGCATCCGCCCCGTACTCCACCAACTGCTTCGCCAGTTCGAATGTCTTCTCGTTGGTTCCGACAAAGCAGAAAGATCCGGTATCGGTCAGGATGGCCGTGTAAAGACACGTCGCAATTTCCGGCGTGATTTTCACATTGGCCTGGTTCGCCAGCCAGAACACCATCTCCGCCGTGGCGCACGCGCTGGGTTCGATCCAGTTCACGTGGGCAAACGGCTTTCCGGTGGCGTGATGGTCAATATTGATGAGGAACTGCCGGTCAAGACCATCGAGCCGGGTCCGTTGAATGCTGTCGCACTCCAGCAGGATCGCTGCTTCATAGCGGCCATTCACAGCCTGGGCCTGAAGCACATGCTCGGAAAAAGGGAGTTTGCTGTAGATGTGGGGAACTGGGTCGTAAAGAATAACTTCGGCCTGTTTGCCCATGCGGTTCAGAATCCCGCAGCAAGCCAGCGCCGACCCTACCGCGTCGCCATCGGGACGGGCGTGCGAAGTCAGGACAAATCGATCTCTCGTTTCAATCGCCTGCAGAACTTCGTGCAGCATTGTTCGAACCTTGGATCTTCACTGCAATGCTTGCAAGGTCCGCTTTCACGGCTCCGTGACCTTACTCGACTACCGGGCGCGCTTCTTCGAGCGCTTTAAAAGTTCCTCAATTCTAGACTCAATCTGCTCCGATCTGTCCAGACGGAAAAATAGTTCCGGCGCATGCCTCCGATGCAGGCGGTCCACGATCTCGTGCTTGATATAGCCCGCGGCGGCTTCCAGTCCCTTCAGGCTCTCTTTCGCTTCTTCGTCTGTTCCCGTCACCGACACCAAAACGTGCGCTGACTTACCGTCTGGCGCAAGACGTACATCCGTGACCGTAACCAGGCCAATCCGGGGATCGCCCAATTCGCCTTCCACGATGGTCGCGATCTCTTCTTTTAGCGCCTCGCTCAGGCGTTCCCGATGATGCTGTTGTGCTCGATTTTCCATTTCTTATCGTAGTGCCGGCCTCTCGCCGGCTGTTTATGTGGACTCTGGTGCCCCGGGCCTGCCCTGAGCGAAGCCGAAGGGTTCGCGTCCCTCTTTTGGATGCTAACCTGGGAAGCCAATTCCATCAGTTCTAGCCACCAGCTACCCCATCTAGGATCTCCATGTACGAGTCCACGACTTCGCCGCCGGCGTTATTGGCAAAGCGCATCGCCGCACGCTCTACCTTATCCATTAAACCCTGAAGGTAATCGCGAGACTCGGAAACGCTTACCACTCCCACGGTCGCCCGCTGCCAGAGGTTCGTGCTATCGAGTTCCGCGACCGCGACGTTGAAACTGGCGCGCAGCTTGTCTTTGACGCTCCGGACTACTTGCCGCTTGTCTTTCAGCGAGGCAGCCCCTTCAATACGAATTTCCAATGTCAGGTGCGCAATCATTGTGGCGCGGGCGCCCTCGCCCGGGCGAAACTGTGGTGCCCCGCAACACCGACTATCGAACAAAACAAAGGCCAGCTTCAGCCACCTTTTCGGTAACTGATCGCTGGCCTCGATGC
>CAZBCQ010000008.1:23545-30564 GCA_964490255.1 uncultured Terriglobales bacterium
AAAACAAAGGCCAGCTTCAGCCACCTTTTCGGTAACTGATCGCTGGCCTCGATGCTTCCTTAAGCGATGGCCTCGGCCGCGACCTTTTCCGTCACGAATGCCTCGATCACATCCCCAACTTTTACATCGCCGTAACCGGCAATCGCGATACCGCACTCCATGCCGTTGCGGACCTCGGCGGCGTCTTCTTTGAAACGCCGGATCGATCCAACCTTACCTTTGAAGATCTGCACGTTGTCGCGCAGCAAGCGAACTTCAGAATCGCGCTTGATGATCCCATCCTGCACGTAACAACCAGCAACCATGCCCACCTTCGGGATGCGGAAGGTATCGCGTACCTCTGCGCGTCCCTGGTAGGTCTCCTTGATCACCGGTTCGAGCAAGCCGGTCATAGCTTTCTTGATCTCGTCCTGCAGTTCGTAAATGATCGAGTGCAGACGAATGTCGACCTTTTCCTGTTCGGCCAGTTCCTGCGCCATGCGCTCCGGACGAACGTTGAAGCCGATGATGATCGCTTCCGACGCCGACGCCAGCAGCACGTCGCCTTCGTTGATCGCGCCCACGCCGCTGCGCAGGACCTTGATCTTCACGCGATCGTTCGACAGCTTCATGAGCAGGTCATTGAGCACTTCGACGGAACCCTGTACGTCGCCCTTGAGAATGATCGAAAGCTCTTTCACGCCTTCGTTCTTGATCTTCTCCGCCAGGCCTTCCAGCGAAACCCTAGAAGTCTTCGCCAAGGTAGCTTCGCGAGCTTTCTGGGTGCGGTACTCGGAAACTCCAACTGCCTTCTCGCGATCGTCAACCTGTATAAAGTTATCGCCGGCTTGCGGCAATCCTTCCAGACCGAGGATCTCGACCGGAGTCGATGGCCCGGCTTCGTCGAGCGGATTGCTCCACTCGTCGAACATGGCGCGTACGCGTCCGAACACATTTCCGACGACGAAGTATTCGCCTGTCTTCAACGTACCGTTCTGTACGAGCACGGTCGCCACCGGTCCACGGCCGCGATCGAGCTTCGCTTCCAGCACGACGCCCGAAGCGGCTCGTTCTGGATTCGCTTTCAGGTCCTGCAAATCCGCGACCAGGCAGATCATTTCCATCAGCAGGTTGAGGTTGGTCTTCTTCTTCGCTGAGACTTCGACGAATACTGTCTGACCGCCCCAGTCTTCCGGCATCAGGCCGCGATCCGCGAGTTGCTTCTTCACGCGTTCCGGCAGCGCTTCCGGCTTATCGATCTTGTTCACCGCTACGATGATCGGCACATTCGCCGCACGAGCGTGATCGATTGCCTCAAGTGTCTGCGGCATTACGCCATCATCGGCCGCAACTACCAGCACCACGATGTCGGTGACCTTTGCGCCGCGCGAACGCATGCGCGTGAAGGCTTCGTGACCCGGCGTATCCAGGAACACGATCTGCCGCCCGTACGCGGGAGAATCTTTATCGCTGATGGTTACCTTGTACGCACCTATGTGCTGCGTGATTCCACCAGCCTCACCCTCCGCTACAGCTGCGTGACGGATCGCGTCGAGCAAGCTCGTCTTGCCGTGATCGACGTGGCCCATGATCGTGACCACGGGCGAACGCGGAACCAGCGCCTGGGCGGCTTCTTCCGCGCCCTCGGCCTGCGCCATCTCCTTCTCAGCTTCCTGCTCGAAGGTGATAACACTGGTATCGGCGCCAAACTGCCGTGACATATCAGACGCCAACTCCGGATCCAGGGTCTGGTTGATCGTCGCGAACACGCCGCGCGCCAACAGTTTTGCGATCAGGTCCTTCGCGCGAACTCCCAGCTTTTCCGCCAGGTCCTTCACGCTGATACCTTCGGTGATCGTGATGGTGCGCGTAATTGGCAGCGGCTCGTTCGAAATCACCATGCGCGGTGGTGGAACGAAGCCCTTCATTGGGCCTTCCTTCACCCCACGCGGAACGTAGCGTTGTCCCGGACGCCGCGATGGCGCTGGACGTCCTGCCGGCCTTCCTGTCGGAGGCGGAGGAACAGCTCCAATACCGCCGCCGCCCATAGGACGTGCGCCGGTCGGAGCCGAACGTGTCGGATGCATCGGACGGCGCTCGCCCGGACGCAGTGGTGGACGGTTGCCCATCGGGCCACCACCCGGACCGCCTTGCGGACGCGGACGCTGGAAAATTGGCTGACCAGGTACGGGTCGCCCGCCCTGCGGACGCATGCCTGGCGCCTGTGTACTGGCAGCAGGAGCCGGAGGCCGTACAGGCGCCGAATACACCGGACGCGGACCCGTCTGCGGAACGATTAAACGCCGGATCGGCTGTCCCGGAACTGGACGGCCCGGCTGCGCACTTCCACCCTGCGGTGGTCGTTGTCCGGGAGTAGCGGGATGCGCCTGCGTCGGCGGCGTCGGAGTTGCCGTCGGCGTGCTCGCAGCGGGAGCGACCGGCTCGGCAGGCTTCGCCTGTTTCGCCTCTTCTACGGGAGCCGCTGGTTCTGCCGGCTTCGCCGCTGGCGGCGGAGTCGGAACCACAATGCGCGGCGCCTGCCGTGGCTGCGGGGTGATGAACCGCGGAGCGGCGGGCGTGGGCGACTGTTGCGCGGAGATTGTTTCCGTCGTGGGCTGCTCGACCGGCGTGGGCTCGGGCTTCGCCTCAACCGGCTCTGGAGCTGCGGGAGCAGGCGGAGCTGCTTCTACCACAGCCTTCGGAGGCGCGGGTGGCGGTGCCACGGGCTTCTGCACCGACGGCGCTGGCGGCGTGTATGCCACTGCTGGCTTCACGGGCTCAGGGGGCTTCGCCGCGGGACGCGGAGGCGCCGCTGGTGGAGCTTCTGTTTTCTGATGAATTGCTTTTAGAACATCGCCCGGCCGCGAGATATGCGACAGGTCAAACTTCGGCTTCAGTTCATCTTCGCCGTGTGACCGCGATGTGTGAGCTTTGGATGACCCACCATTGCCGTCGGAATGCCCTTTGAGACGGCTCTTGACCTTCTCGGCTTCCTCGACACTGATAGAGCTCGAGTGGGTTTTCTTCTCTGTTACGCCAACCTCTGGCAGGACGTCGAGAATTGCTTTGCTTTTAACTTCGAGCTCCCTTGCCAGATCGTTAATTCGAATCTTATCCATTCCGCCTTTAAATTCCTCTCCGTGATGTTCCCTAAGTCTTCATGTCAACCTCACGGTCCAGTTTTTGGTTCTTGGTGCTATCTACCGCGCGCCTCTCAACGAAGCGCGCTCCGCTGATCACTGCTTTTCCCGGGGAATGTCGTCCTCCCCAGGATGTTTGTCATGCGTCGTCACTTCACTCTCATCTGCGTTGGGCGCATCTTCCACGCTGCTCATCACGATGCCTTCCGTCGTCTGCTCGCGTTCGAGCAGGTCTTCGGTGTCGGTATGCGGAACCGGTTGCACCCCGGTCGCGTCATCCGCTTGCGGATCTCCCGTAGGCGCGCCTTCCACCGGAGTCTCTCCGGCATCGAGCGGAGCCACGTTCAGTTCTTCACCACCTGGTTCGCCGGCTGGCTGATCTTCAGGTCCCTGGAAATCGGGACCGCCACCTTCACCGGCCTCAAGGCTGGAGAAGTAATTATTGACCGCAATACTGATTTTTTCCACCGTCTTCGGACCGATGCCCGGAATTGCTTCCAGCTGCTCTGGCGTCATATCCGCCAGCGCTTCGACCGAGTTGACTCCAGCTTCGTTCAGCCTTTCGATTACGCCCTCGCCCAAGTCCGGAACGCTCTCCAGCGGAGTGGTAGAACTCGTCACCAGTTGCGACATCGCCTGTTCCACTTCCTGGCGCTTCTCTTCTTCGCTCTTGATGTCGATCTTCCAGCCCAGCAACTTGGCGGCAAGCCGGACGTTCTGGCCCTTCTTACCAATCGCCAGTGAGAGCTGGCTGTCATCGACGATAACTTCCAGGTGCTTTAGCCCCGGATCAACGACGGTCACGCGGCTGACCTTCGCAGGCTGCAATGCCTTCTCCGCGAATGTCTGCGGATCTTCGTGGTACTCAATGATGTCGATCTTCTCGCCGCGCAATTCGCGGATGATCGACTGCACGCGCATGCCTTTCATGCCTACGCATGCGCCCACCGGATCGACGTCCTTGTCTCTCGACATGACTGCGATCTTGGTGCGCTCGCCCGCTTCCCGTGCGGTCGCGCGAATTTGCACCGTGCCGTCGTAAATTTCCGGCACTTCCGTCTGGAACAGGTTCTGCACCAGTTCCGGAGCCGCGCGCGAAACAATTACCTGCGGGCCTTTCGACGCCTTCTCTACGCGAACGATGACGACGCGCACGCGCTCACCTGGCGCAAACGACTCCAGCCGCGACTGCTCTTTCTTCGGCATCCGCGACTCGGCCTTGCCCAGGTCAAAAATGTAATCCTGGCCTTCCACGCGTTTCACCGTGGCGTTCACGATCTCGCCCACGCGATTGATGTACTCGCTGTACACCGTATCGCGCTCGGCTTCGCGCACTTTCTGGAAAATAACCTGCTTCGCTAGCTGCGCCGCAATGCGACCCAGTACATCAGTCGCTTTCGGAATATGAACTTCGCCACCAACCTCCGCGTTGGCGTCAATCTTCTGCGCATCCACGAGCGACATCTGCGTCAGCGGGTCTTGTATGCTTTCTGGACCATCCACGATCGTCTTCACTGCAAACGCACGGATCTGTCCGCTGTCTTTGTCGAGCACCGCGCGCAGATTCTCCTGCGTCTTGTAGTATTTGCGCGTAGCGACAACAATCGCATCTTCCACCGCGCTTACTACAATCTGCGGATCGATCCCCTTCTCCCGACTGATCGCGTCTATCGTGTTATAAAGCTCGCTTGCCATGATCTTCCTTGCCGTTTCGCGCTAGTAAACCTTCGCGTTCACCGTTTCAAGTCGTTCTCTCTCGTGAAGCGCGAAACGTGAAACTCAAACTTTTATATCTCTGGAACCAGGTTCGCCTTAGCCACGTTCTTCAACTCGATTGTGACCTTGCTTCCAGCAACCTGCTCTTGTTTCTTCTTCGACTTCTTTTTCCCGGCGGCTTCCACCTCGATGGTGAATTTGCCATTTTCAAGGCCTTCCAGCCGTCCGCGAAAATTCCGATTGCCCTCGACCGGTTCATACGTCGTGACCTTGATCAAGCTGCCCTTGAAGCGCTCATAATCGTCTGGCTTCGTCAGCTTGCGATCCAGCCCTGGGGACGAAACCTCCAGCAGGTACGAATCGCCGGGCACCACATCTTCCATGTCGAGGATCGTGCTCACTTCCCTGCTGACGTTCTCGCAGTCCTGGTGCGTCACGCCCCCGGTCTTATCGATAAAGATGCGGAGCATGCGAGCCTTGCCGCTGCCCAGGAATTCAACTTCTACTAATTCCAGGCCGTTGGACGCGGTAACCCGCTCTGCAATGTTCCTGACTTGCTCCAGATCTAACGCCATACGTGCTTGCTAAATGATGACCCGCCACTGCGGCGAGAGGGACCGAAAGCAATGCTGCTGCCCGCTCAAATAAAAAGTGGGCTCGCGCCCACTGGGTTGCTTCGCCGAAGCTGACCTGGGGATACCGGACCAGCCCGCCATCCGGAATGCAAAGAGCACCGCGTTTACGCTCTTCGCCGCTGCACTCTTGCAGCTAGACTATTAGATGATACCGCCGAATAGGGGAAAACACAAACCGCCTAAGCCCGCGCATCAGTTTAGATGCAGCCCTGTTGCATTTGATTCAAGTGCCTGATTTTGCTGCATCTTCGCTTCCCACCACAAGCTCACAAGCCAGGAACTTAAACGTCTAAGCCTACGTACAAACACCTATGGAACTACTTGCCTCCAGACCCCGCCTGCCCGCCATCACCTCGATCCGCTTCTTCGCCGCCCTGCACGTCGTCATCTTCCACCTGCATGCGATCAAGGTAGCGGCCGGCCCGCAGTGGTACCAGAATTTCGCCTCGATCGGCTATGTCGGCGTCAGCCTCTTCTTCGTGCTTTCCGGATTCATCCTTGTTTATACGTATGGAGGCCGCAACACCGATCCGAGCACCTTCTGGCGCGCGCGTTTTGCTCGAGTCTATCCAGCGTACCTGTTCTCGCTGCTCGTCACCCTGCCGTTCTTCATTTTCGTACTCTTCTTTATGCCCCTGCAGCCCGGCGGGAACATGGATATGTTCGTCTGGCCGAAGCATCACCCGCTTGCATCGGCTTTGCTGGTGCCTGCTCTGCTGCAATCGTGGATTCCCGGCGCCGCCCTCGCCTGGAACGCGGTCGCGTGGAGCCTTTCCGTCGAAGCCTTCTTCTATCTTGTTTTCCCGGCAGCTATCATTTTTCTGCTGCGCAAGCGCAACTCCAGCCTGATGACATTGCTTCTCGCCTGTTGGGCTATCAGTTTGACGATCACCCTGGGCTACACCGTGCTGAAGCCGGACGGCGTCGCTTCTGTGGACGACAACATGCTTGGCCTTACCTGGCTCAACGTCGTGAAGTTCAACCCGCTCGTACGCCTGCCAGAGTTTTTGATGGGCGCCTGCTGCGGATTCCTTTTCCTGCGTCAGTCCATCGATCGCAAGTGGGCCACGCCTCTCGCTACCGCAGGTTTCGTGGGATTTTTAACCGTGGTCGCCTTCAGTTCGCGCATTTCCTACCCGGTGATCCATAGCGGACTGCTCGCTCCCGCTTTCGCCGCGATCATCTATGGCGTGGCGCTTCGCCCTGCTTGGGCCCGCGTGCTTGAAATCAAACCGCTCGTTCTTCTTGGCGACGCCAGCTACAGCCTGTACCTGCTGCACTCGGTAGTGCTTCCTATGTTCTTCCAGCCGGATTTCCAGCATCCCAAGCATTACTTCGTCTGGCAGATCCTGTTAGGCGTGTTTATCGCGATTGCAGTTTCCGTTGCCGTTTATCTGGGAATCGAGGAGCCCCTGCGTCGCAAGCTGCGTCCGAAACGAGCATCGCAGCCAGAACTCGTTCCCGCCGTCGCTAACGCTTAAAGCTTGCGTGCACGTTTGTAACGGGTGCCCCACCCTCGACCTCTTTTGGTCGTGGGTGGGAACGCGTG
>CAZBCQ010000008.1:30664-48983 GCA_964490255.1 uncultured Terriglobales bacterium
GTCGGCTCTTCGCAGACGTTATAGATACGCCCCGCCGATTTCTCCGACGTTGCCGCACACGCAATCGCGTGCGCCACATTGTCCACGTATCCTCGCGGGCCGCGCCATGCTGCAAGATCATCGGCGAGGATCACCGCCGGCCTCCCATCCGTGATTCGCTTTAGCAGAGGGAACAAGCGATGCAGCCGATCTCCGGGGCCATAAACCATGGGTAGACGGAGAATCGTGCCTGACACATTGGCGCTGTTCATCACCACCTCTTCCACCGCGATCTTGTCGTAGCTCTCATCCACCCACGTAAAGATGTTCTTCATCATGTGGATGGTCTCGGGTGAGTAGAGCCTTCGAACCGTGCGAAGTCGCGATTCCTCAGTAACCGGCAGCGGCTCCAACGGACCCGGTTCGCTCTCGTGCACAACGCCCCAAGCTCGATAAACATCCATGCTGCTCAGCGCAATCACCCGCCGGGCAATTCCCGCCATCACCTGCATCAAGTCCCGAGCCGGTTCTCCCGAACTCAGGATCAAATCGACCACCACGTCGGGTGCGAACTGCTGCACTTCATCTCGATACTCGGAAAGCCGGTTTCGATCTCCCTGAATGAAGGTGACCTCAGACTTCATATCAGCCACATCGGCGTGACGGTGAAAGATCGCAACCTTGTGTCTGGAAGCAGATAGCTCACGCATCAATGGCGAGCCGATGAAACCATTTCCGCCGATCAGAAGAAGTCGCATACGCCTTTAGATGAAGATGGCTGGCGGGGGCCCCACCGTCGACGCTCTTTTGGTCGTGGGTGGGGAAAAGTGAAGAATCTCTGCACCTTCGAGACAAAACACCAGGTTGAGATCTTTTAAATCACCCAATTACTAAATTACCCAATTACCCAATTGAACGCTGGTCTCTTCCCAGCTTTTGCCGATAGATCAATTTGATTCCCTGCGCCCTCGCGCCGCTATGAAAGTTCTCGTCGCTGAACACGAGATGATGTGCCCAGAGCTTCCTTTGTAACGCCCTGTCGGTGCGCGGATTACAGCCCGTACTCGCGGTACACGGCGAACGCGCGTGGTCGATCCTGCAGGAGAAAGACGCCCCGCGCCTGGCCATTATCGATTTCCACCTGCCGGTAATGAATGGAATTGATATCTGCAAGCAAGTGCGAGCGCGCCACGATACCTTCTACACCTACCTGCTGCTCCTCGTACCGAACTCCTATCGCTTGGATCATTTGCTCGCGCTCGAATCTGGCGCCGACGACTGCCTCGCCAAGCCCTTTAACCAGGATGAATTAGGTGCGCGGCTGGCCATCGCCGGACGGATCCTCAACATTGACGATCGTCTTACCGAAATTAGCGGACGCTGGCGCACCATGCTCGACACGCTTCCTTTCGGCGTGGCGACGGTCGACCAGCGCGGCCTTCTAAAACGGATGAACACGACGTTCGCGCACCAGATGGGATTCGCACACCCTATGCAGTTGCTGGGGCATTCGCTCGACGAGGTGCTCCGAAACCAGATCGACGTTCGTGGAGTGCTCGATCAGATCAGCTGGGCCGAACCATTCGATAACGTGGAAGTCGAGTGCCGCGCTTCGAAAGCAAAGTCACGCACTGTACGATTATGGGGACGTCCTCTCCCTCGCAACGGCGAAGCCGTCTACGAACTCATTGTGCAGGACGCTTTCTGAAAAACGCAGTAGGGCCGTATCATGCCTCGCAGGCAGCGTTCCTCTAGTATCCCGGAGCCTTCCCCAGCGACGGATCACAGGGAAGATTCGTCGGCTGTTGTGGCAAGAACGTGGTCCACGCCGAACCATCCGGAGCGTTTAGTAGTGCTGGCGTGGTGAAGTCAAAAAATTCACTCATGTCGCGCGACTGATCGGTATAGTACGCATCCCGGTTGGTTAATGACGGCACCTTGAACGTCTCTTCAATGAAAGCGAGGATCGCCGTCGTGTCTCGCGGCGTGTGCGACACATAATGCGGCTTGGCCCACGGCGAGATGACGATCAAAGGCAATCGCAGTCCTGACGTATTGAATGTCGCCTGCGCATTGCTCGGGCCAAACGTACAGGCGCCTGTGTCTGGACACTGCCCTGGAGCGTAGTTGTCAGGCAGCGGCTCCTGGATCGGCGGAACATGATCATAGAGTCCGCCCGCCTCGTCGAAGGTAAAGAAGAAAGCCGAATCGTTCCAGGCGGTGCTGCTCATCAGCGCCTCAATCAATTGCTGCACAACGGCAGCGCCCTTCTGATTATTGCTGCCCGTATCCGGGTGCTCGTCGAGTCCCGTGCTGCCGGCACGCTCAATGAAAATCACCTGCGGAAGCGCTTGATCGGGATCACAAGGTTGTCCGCTGCACTGGCCCTTCAGAATGTTGTAATAGTCCTGGATCGGATAAACGTTCCCCGCGATAATCGGATTGCTCTGGTAGTCCTTGAACTGCGAGAGTAAAACGCTGTTGTCCAGGTAGTAATAGCGCCAGCTCACGCCTGCTTTGGTCAGTGCAGCAAAAATCGTCTGTGGACTGAATCCACCGGTTGGGGGATTATCCGGGAAGACATGCCCGAATGACGTCGCGGCGAACAGATACATGCGGTTAGGAATCGTGTTCGCCATGATCGGCGAAAACCATCGATCGCTGGTCGCGAAAAAGGTGGCCAAATCGTAATAGAACGGTAGATCCGTCTGGTTGTAATACCCCAATGGCCGGGTTCCGTTCGGATCGTCGTTCGCATTCACCTGCGTAATCGAAGCCGTCGTCTGCAGGAAATTGTCCATCTTGAACGCTGTGGGATCCAGCACCCAACCTGGCTGCGTCGTCGGCTGCCACGAATTCCCCGTGATATCCACATCGTAGTGACTCTCGTCCCACGAGGGCGTCATGTTCTCCGTGCATGCGGTTGTGAAGTGGAACGGATGCACCGGTGCCTTCGGCTTCGGATAGTTCGAACGCGTATAAAGCGTGATATTCGAACAGGTCGCATCGGTGCAATTCAGCCCGTCGACATCCGTGGTCGAAGCGCTGATCCCAAACGGCTGCAGTCGCTGTGCGCGATAAGGCCCCAGCATCCCGAAGTAATCGTCAAACGATCGATTCTCCTGAAGCATGAAGATGATGTGCTTAAGGGCGCCAGCGGGTGTGGTTGTGGAAACGGTCACCGTCGCTTTTTGCGAGATGCTGCTACCAGTTGGCCCGGTTGCTATTGCCGTATACGTGGTAGTCGTTGAAGGATTCACGGTCGCCGAGCCATTGGGCAGCGTGCAAGCGGTCGCGCCACATGCGTTGTTGTCGATGGTCAGACTGGTGACTCCCCCGGTCGTCTGCCAAGTCAATGTCGCCGGTTGGTTCGCAACGATCCTCGCTGGACTCGCAGTGAAACTGAGTGTCACGGGCGTCACGGTCACCGTTACATCGGCGCTTGCCGTCAGGTTCCCCGCTCCCGTGGCTTTCAGAGTGTAGGTCGTCGTGCTAGTGGGCGTCACGGGCGATGGTCCATTTCCCGAGAGCGGAAGCGGCCCCGATTCGCTGTCCGGCCATGGATTCGGCGAGATGCTTACCGACACAGCATTCGTGGTCATCCACGACAGCGTGCTAAGCCCACCCGAATTCACAGTGCTTGGAGTTGCCGTGAAACTTCCGATCGTGGGCGGAACCGGTTGTGCGACGGTTACCATCACCGGTTGGCTCGTCTTTCCGCCCGGGCCTGTCGCGGTCAGCAGATAGGTAGTCGTCTCTTGCGGCTTTACTCCAGAGATGCTGTCGCTCAGTGCCAGCACGGAGGAACTCACCGAAGGAGCAATCGTGACCGCGGTTGCATTCGAAGTCTGCCACGAGAGCGTGATCGCATCTCCGGCGGTAATGCTCGTCGAGCTCGCGGAGAAAGCCACGGTCGGCTTTGGCGGAGTCACGGTGATGGTTACAGATTGGTTTGCGGTTCCACCGGGTCCAGTTGCGGTCAACACGTAGGTAGTCGTCTGTAGAGGAGTAACTCCGGGAACGCTGCCACTTAGCGCCAACGTAGACGGGCTCACCGATGGCGCAATCGACACCGAGGTTGCGTTCGACGTCTGCCAGTTCAGCGTTACGGATTGTCCTGCCACCACGCTGTTCGCACTGGCGGTAAACGTCACGGTGGGAGCGGCCGGATTGACCGTGATCGTCACCGACTGCGTCGTCGTGCCACCTGCTCCCGTTACGGTCATCGTGTACGTTGTCGTGGCAGTAGGCGTGACGGTTATCGAACCGCTCGGCTGCAATGGGGAGGAGCTCACCGATGGCGAAATCGAGACCGAGGTGGCGTTCGATGTTTGCCATTGCAACGAGACCTGTTGTCCCGCAGTGATCGCGGTTGCGCTGGCCGATAGCGTGCCCGTGGGCGCAGGATCATTTGAGTTGCTGGAGGCGTTTGAACTTCCGCAGGAAGACAGACCCGCAATGACCACAGTTAGGCACAACAGAGAGACGGGAAGACGCATATACGAAGCGGACGCAGGTACTCCAAATCAGACTTCTATCGCCCGTCGATAAGATTCAGCTTCTCTGCTGCGAGTTGCTCCTGGTTAATCCGGGCAGAGCGCTCTGAATGGAAAAGCTGCCAGCCAGAGGCTTGGAGTCTAGCCAGACGCCTTGTCGCGCTGCGGGCGCCGCAGCGACTCCGTTGAAGGAACGAAGTAGTAAGCGCCAGAGAGCGGCCGCGTGTAGCGCGTGAGCGCGTCTCGAACCCCGGTAGTCAGCCCCGCCATGCTCTCCAGCATCGTGGATAATCGCCGTTGCTCGGCGCTGAAACCAACGAACATCGTGCCGTGCTGTGTGACCGTCCCGTATGGCATGTTGCGCCGGAAGATCTTGCCGAATTTATCCTGATCGGTGCTCGCAACGTGCGAGTCGGGCGACTTATCCTCGCACTCGACGCTGTCGAGCTTCTTCCGTCCAATCACCCGCTCCTGCGCTTCTACTGACAGCGACTCCCATACGGCTGCATCGTGCGCCCACTTTTGCAGCAGTAGGATGGTGCCTCCCGCGCCGGCACTTCCTTCCGGGACCAGCGCTTCGTCTGGCGCGTCAATCAAGCTTGGGTTCTCGCTCCCGTCGATGAAACCCGTCAGGTCGCGGTCATGCTGATACGGCCAACTCGAAGTCTCGTCGGCAACTGCAGCCAGACCGTTCAGCGCGGCAATTGCAGTGCGAGCCACGTCGAAAACCACGTCGTATGCGCTTCCCGAGATCCACAGCACCGCGTCATGCTGCGTAGCCGGCATCACGAAACCCTCAATGCCGACCAGATCCTTATTGAATCCCACGACCTCGGCTGGCGCGTCCTCAGGTACAGTTGCTCTCCACAGCTCTGGCCGGAAGCCCGCCACCAGATTCACGCCGCCCATCGTCGTCCGAGGCTCACGCAATGACGAAATCGCCCACACAAGCTCCTGTGCCTTTTGCTTGTCTTTAGCATCAAATTCCAGATAAGCGTGCGAGGCCGTTCCCAGGGCGAAGATGCCGCCCTGCGGAGTCGTCATGTGCCTGCGATTCCCGAATGCTTGAGCCATAGGATCTGGACCTGCGAATAGGAACTGGAATGTTGTTCCAATCTATCACGCAGGATTTTTTCGAAGCCTGCGTCAGCATTCGCTTACGACTCCCACCTCGCCCATTTGCCCCTCTCTGCCACTCACCTTTAGAATGAAACATCATCCCTTCGTGTAGGAAAGAGCTGCAATGATCCATTTTCCCGTTCCAGAGGCGCTTACTTTTGACGACGTGTTGCTGCTTCCCGCCGGCTCCGACGTTGTCCCCGCCGATGTGAATACTCAGACCAAGCTCACTCGCAACATTACTCTCAACGTCCCCATCATGACCGCCGCCATGGACACCGTTACCGAGTCGCGCATGGCGATCGCCATTGCGCAGCAAGGTGGGATGGGCGTGATTCACCGCAACATGACCATCGATCAGCAGGCGAGCGAAGTCGACAAGGTGAAGCGCTCCGAGAGCGGCATGATCGTCGATCCCATTACGCTCTCGCCGGACGCGAAGGTCGCTGATGCCCTTGAGGTAATGCGCCGCTATCGCATCTCCGGAGTTCCGATCACCAAGAACAAGAAGTTGGTCGGGATTCTAACCAACCGCGACCTGCGCTTCGAGACCCGCACCGACATTCCCATCTCGAAAGTGATGACCAAGGAAAACCTCATCACCGTTCCGGTCGGCACAACGCTCGAAGATGCTGAAAAAGTCCTGCACGAGCATCGTGTTGAAAAGCTGCTCGTCGTCGACGACAAGTACAACCTCAAGGGCCTGATCACCGTAAAAGACATTCAGAAGAAGCTGAAATACCCAAGCGCCGCAAAGGATGTCCAGGGACGCCTGCGCTGCGCTGCCGCCATCGGCGCGACGGGCGATTTTCTCGAGCGCGCACAGGAACTGGTTCGCAACAAAGTGGACGTGCTCGTGATTGACAGTGCACACGGTCATCAGAGCCGCGTTCTCGACGCCGTGTCACTGGTGAAATCGAAGTTGCCCGAAGTGGATCTGATCGCCGGCAACGTCGGTACCTTCGATGGTGCCTGCGCGCTGGTGAAGTGTGGCGCCGACGCCGTCAAGGTCGGCATCGGACCCGGCTCCATCTGCACCACCCGCGTCGTCACCGGAGCGGGCGTGCCGCAGATCACGGCGATAGCCGAAGCCTATCGCGCCGCGCGCGATGCCAACGTTCCCATCATCTCCGACGGCGGCATCAAGTACTCTGGCGACGTCACCAAGGCCCTCGCAGCAGGCGCGAACGTTGTCATGGCCGGATCGATGTTCGCCGGCACCGACGAAAGCCCGGGCGAGACCATCCTTTATCAGGGACGCTCCTTCAAGTCTTATCGCGGCATGGGATCAATGGCCGCCATGTCCCAGGGCTCGGGTGAGCGCTATTTTCAGAACACCGAAGAAGCTGACGGCGGCGCGAACATCTCCGTCGAGGACGGCGACTCCAACGGCAATCGCCTGAGCAAGATGGTTCCCGAAGGCATCGAAGGCCGCGTTCCCTATCGCGGCACTCTCGCCATGATCGTTCACCAACTCGTTGGCGGGCTGCGCTCCGGCATGGGTTACACCGGTTGTGGCACCATCCCGGAGTTGCAACAAAAGGCGAAGTTCATCCGGATCACCTGGGCAGGCATGCGCGAGAGCCACGTGCATGATGTCGTGATCACCCGCGAGGCGCCCAACTACCACGTGGAGTAGCAACATATTGGACGGTGCAGCGACGATTGGAGATCAGTGTCTCTGACCCTTGCTCCCGGGATTAAACCTTTATACTGAAAGCGCGATCATCGCGTTTGGATATTCGTTTTGACCACTGTTCCTAGCAACTCGACCCGGCTGTTCCTCGCCTGGCTTCCCGCGATCATCTGGATCGGCATCATCATGATGGAATCCACGCCGTACCTCGGCGCTGATCATACGGGCAGCTGGCTGGCGGCAATTGTTGGTCCAATATTTGGCCACTCTGCGCTCAAGTATGTGGATTTCGCCAATCACATCATGCGCAAGACCGGGCACTTCACCGGTTACGGTATGCTGAGCTTTCTGCTCTATCGTGGCTGGCGAGAGATCACGCTCATCCAACTGGAAGATCGCCTGAAGCCGGCGCTGCGCACGCCCGAATTCCTGAAAGCCTTGCGCCGGGTATGGTGCGCACGAGCCACGGCGCTTGCCATTTTCAGTACATTCCTCGTGGCCTCGCTGGACGAGTTCCATCAGACGTTCTTACCGAATCGCACCGGCGTATTCCGCGACGTATTGCTCGACACAACTGGCGCTTTTTTCTTTCAGGCCGTGATCCTTACCTTCAGCGCCCTTCCGCCAAGACGCTCCGGCACCAGCGCGCATATGCACGCGAAAGAGGTTGGCACGCAAACTTCGCTGACAATCTCAACCGAAGGCTGACATTCTGAACAGCTCTGTGGATTTGCGTGTGCGGAGTCACAACACAGAAAACTGGCGTACTGAAGAAAACAGCCGCAACGATGCTAAAAACCGCTGCGGCTCTGCATGCTCGTCAAAACGGCTTCAGTATGTTCTTGCCAAAGCGGAAGGTTGGTCCAATCGAAAACCGGATGTTGTTCTGTGAACCATTGAGCAGATCCGTGAACAAGCCCACGCGAACAAAATCCATCTGAGCCCGTACGGCAAGGTGCCTGGAGAAATTCAAATCGACACCGCCACCAGCGCCGTAGAAAATTTCGGTGTCGTTCTTCTTCATACTCGGCCCGACAAGACCACCGACGATCTGGGTCATGATCGCGTTGGTCGGCTTCGCGGTTACGCTCTCGTGCATCGCTCCGATCGAAGGACGAACGAAAATCGTCACTGCCTTGAATTTCCGGATGGAAAACTGCGGGCCTCCGGTGATGGTGTAAGTAGTGGCATCATACGGAGACTGGATTACGAATCCTGGCGGCAGCAGTGGCACGATTGGTGCCAGTTTCGCCAGTTGGGTCGAGTTTAGGTCGGTGGTGTGCAGCGTACTATTGCCCTTGAAATAACTGAAATCAACGCCAAGCGCCGCCCAACTCCGGGCATTTAATCCGAACTGCGTGTGGAAGCCGTTCTGAGACAGGCTCAACTTCGGCGAGTTTAGATACGAGTAACCCACAAATGCGTCGTATCGACTGACGAAATCCTGTTCGGAAAAGGCGGGAAGTACAGCGAGAAATACAAACGCCAGTGAAACGAATACACTCGAACGCCGCATGGGAAGTCTCCTTGTGGTTCTCACTGGACTTGGGCAGGTCCGAGATGAATGTTGAGTCGGCCGAAATCGCGAACGAAACTGCGGCTGGCAGCAACGTCGCGGCCCGAGGTGCAGCGCTAGTGTCGCCCAACTATTCTTTTGTCTGACGCAAGAATATGAAGACTCAGTGAATCGCGTCCCGAAATGGCACTCTCACGGCGTCTTATGACGCTTGACACTGAAGTGAGTGGCTACTTCGAAGCTGCCTCGGCCAGGCGTGTGGCTACGATGTTGTAGACGGCGGGATTAAATACCAATCCAACGTGGGTACCCGAAACTTCGAAATCGACCTTAGGATCGTCCGTCCGACAGTAGCGCCAGTCCACGATGCCATCGTTTCTTGTGTAGATCGCCGTTTCAGGCATGGACGGAGTCGCCGAACGCCGTAACGAGTCCAGAAAATTGCAGGTGCAGCGAGCGGTGTAGCAACTGGGCAAAACGCCGGGTCCGTGCTCGTCGAGAATACGCCGGCGCACGATCTCCGCTGCCCGAAGAATATTTTTGTGGGCAACATTTCCGCGGAACGGCGCTGCCATCATGATCACGGAAGCAACGTCGCGCGGCCTCTGCGCAGCAACGGAACGCGCGATGATTCCGCCCAGGCTGTGTCCGATCAGGTGCACCGGACGCCCAGTCTCATCAAGAGCACGCTCCATTGTCTCGTTTAAACAGCGCTGGATCAGCAGATTGGGGCAGTCTGCATTCAATCCGATGCCGGAGAAATATGCGCGATAACCAATACGTCCCAGCCACGAGTGGAGATGCGAAAGGTAAAAGTCCGTTCCCAGGAAACCGGGGATCACCACGACTCCGGACTGATCTCCCTTCGGAATGCCGTACCCATAGTATGTAGGGGACATATGCAGCAGGAGCATCTCGGCGCCAAAAAAAGCTTCTGTCCACATCGAGATGTTTGCTTCAGCGAAGTCTTCGCAGATGCTGTTCCGAGGCACGGTGGATCGCAATTGTCTTTAACTTCCCCGTATTCCAGACGGCAGCCCGCGCCCACAGTTCGGGTGACGCCATCAGGAATAAACCACAGGTTAGATGCCAAGAATTGGAGTAACAGTACACCGAGCCGCGCGGTTAGAAAAGCCGTTTTGAAATGCCGCTTCAGAAGCTGAAAATCATCAGGCGTGAGTACTTGAACGGACTCCCACGAAAGGAATCGTGCCGCTGCCGCGACAGCGGCACGATCATGTAGTGACTCAGTTGCTGCAACTCACACCCGCTAAAAACTTAGGCCACAGCAGCTGCCGTCTTCACGCGTGGCTTTCTGGTGACGCGGGCCTTGGCACGACGTTCTGGTTTTGCGGCTGGTTTATGTCCCGCCTTCATCATCGAGTCGATCATCGCTTTTTCGGCATCGACAAAGCTCTTCACACCCTCGCGCGTAATATCCGCCAGCGGCTCCAGCGGCAGCGGTTTGAACATCTTCATGGTGCGGCCGGCTGCCTTCACTCCGGCACCCACCTGACGTCCAGCAACATCGAGCAGCGCCTTCTGTGCATCGATGAACGAATCGGTCGCCTCAAGCGCAAGCTGACTCAGTTCTTGCTTCTTCACCTTGCGCTCGCTGCCCTTCTGCTTCGTCATCGCGTTAGAAGTTTCTTCGGCAAGAATGTCGAGAAACTTCTTCTGTGAGCGGACGAAATTATCCATGCCTTCCTGAGCCATGTCGACCAGGCGCCCACCTTCTGCTCCCTTGCCAGTCTTGGCTCCCATTAGCCAGTGATGGGTCTGCTTGCTCGCAATCTTCAGGAACCCATGTTGCATTTCGAGGAAGTTGTCGATGCTGCGACGCGCCATATCGGTCATGGCAGCCGTCACTTTGGTCACTCCAACCCGCTCCTTCACACCTTTCATCAAGATTTCGTTTTCACTCTGCACCAGGCTCAGCAGAATGCGTTGCGCCTCAATGAAATTGGTGATTCCCTCTCCCGCCAGTTCGCTGATGATCGCCGCAGGACAGATATCCGGATCAGCAAGCCGCTCACGGATCACTTCCATGGCATTCGCGTTCTGACGGATCGCGAGATCCACCAGGATCCTTTGTGTAGCGATGAAGCTTTCAATACCCTGCTGCACCCATCCTGACAGCAGGGACAAGAAGGATGATTCCCGAGCATAGGTTCTGGAGGGTTCACTCCTCATAGTCTCTGGCATAACAGCCTCCATTTGCTGCATTGCAGCATCAAGCTAAATCTAGGATTTAGTTACGTGATTGTCAATGAGTCGCGATACAATTGTGCGTCGCAACAAGGAGCTTTTTCCCGTGCCGGCGAGAGCGGTTGTCATCAAGAAATACGGAAATCGAAGACTGTACGACACTTCCGGCAGCCGGTATATCAACCTGGAAGACATCGCTACTCTGATCCGAAATGGAACTGATGTAAAAGTTGTGGACGCCAAAACTGGTGAAGATCTCACCCGCCTGACCCTGACCCAGATCATCGTCGAAGACGCCAAAGCACAACCGCAGGGTCTGCCGGTGGAGTTTTTGCGACAACTCATCATGGCCACCGACCGCGTTGGCCGTGAATTCATCATGTGGTACCTGAAGACCGCATTCGACGCCTATCACAAGGTGCATCACGCACTGCAAAGCCGCTTCGCCGAGGTTCAGTCGGCCGCGCTATCTCCGTTGCAGACTATGAAGAACCTGTTGCAGACGCCGGAAGTCGAGACCGACACATCGCATGGCGACGAAATGGAGGAACTCCGCAGGCGAATCGCGTATCTGGAACGACGCCTGAGAAACGCCGAAGTTCCAAAAGCCACTCGCAAACGCGCTGCTAAGCGGCCGCTGCGGAAGCCGTAAGCTGCTCGCGCAAGATTCGCTTTTGCACTTTCCCCGTCGAACTCTTCGGAAGAGTACTGCGAAACACAATACGGCCCGGCACCTTGAATTTGGCTACGTGCCGCTGTACGTGCGCGCGGATTTCGTCTTCGTCTACCACTACCCCGGGCCTCTTTTGGATGACGGCGCAGATATCCTCTCCGTAAATCGCATCGGAAATTCCGACAACTGCTGCCTCGGCAACCGCGGCATGCAGGTACAGGACTTCCTCGATCTCTCGTGGCGAGATGTTTTCTCCTCCCTTGATGATGATGTCCTTCTTGCGATCGGTGACATAGACGAAACCGTCTTCGTCCAGATAACCGATGTCGCCTGTATGGAACCAGCCGCCTTCGAAGGCATCCTTCGTCGCGGACTCATCGTTCCAGTATCCGGGAGAAATATTCGGACCGATGAGGCATATCTCGCCAACCTGTCGCGGCGGCAGCGGCTGGTTGTTGTCGTCGACAACGCGGATCGTCAAGCCCGGCACAGTTCGCCCCGCAGAACCGGGCCGATAAGTATCGTGATCGTCGTAGACGGTCGCGATGCCGATCGACTCCGACATCCCGTATCCTTGGTCCACTCGCCCGGGAAACAGTTTGGAGAACATTACGCGCACCTGCTCGGGAAGCGCGGCGCCGCCGCTTACGATTCGGTACAGGCTACTTGTGTTGTACTTCGAGCGCTCGGGATGGCTCATCAGGTACAGCATCATCGTCGGAACAACCGGCAGGTATCCGATCTTGTGCTGCTCAATCGCGGCGAATACCTTCGTCGGCTCAAATTGCGGCACCAGCACCGAGGTCAGTCCCCACTGGTTTGCGCATCGCAGCAACAAGATTCCGAAGACGTGTGTCAGCGGAAGCGCATGCAGCATGGGCAGTCGTGGCATGTCCGCATTCATCTCGCAGACTGCGTTCACCGCAGCGGCGACGTTGCCATGTGTCGCGATTACGCCTTTGGGAGCAGCCGTCGTCCCTGACGTGTAGAGCAGCATAGCGACATCGTTAGCGGAACAATTGGCGGGAAGCTGCAGGACTTTGGGACCGGTCATCCACTGAAGCAGTATGTTCTGCGCGCCGGGAACTGCACACTCGCCGAACACGAGCAGGTTGCGGACGCAGTGTAATTGTTTATCTGCTTCCTCAATTCGAGGTGCTAGTGGCGCGATGGTCATCACGGCGTGCGCTCCCGAATCCTTCAGCACATGAGCGATTTCGGGCGCTGTCCATTGCGGCATGACCGGAACGACTACGCCGCCTATTGTCCAGATCGCCTGGAAACAGGCGGTCAGTTCCGGAGTGTTCGGCATCAGTAGCACGACTCGGTCGCCGGGCAGCACTCCATGCTGCTGAAGGATTCGAGCCAGCGCTCCGGCCGATTGCAGTTCTTCAACATTGGTGTAACAGCGATCTTCAAAGTAGAGGCGGGTGTACTTCCCGAACTTCTCCAAGTTTTTGTGTTCCATCAGAGCGACATTCGCAGAAGTTTCAGGGGAGGCAGAGGGATCAGAAAATGCCGGCATAAAGTTCCTCCGTCGGGCTGCGGAGGGGTTGACTGCAGCCGGGCGTGACGTTGGAGTTTAGCGTCGCGTCCGAGATCTGCAGACAGCGACCACGTGCCCTGGGTAATACGCGAAGCATATCTCTCAAGATGTGCAGTCGCAACAAACTTAGAGCGCCTTTTCCCAAAATGGGCCGAATGGCACAACTCGGCGTACGATAGATTACGCCGTTGCCGCGAGCCCCGTACTTTGTGCCGTTTTTTCGCGCTCAGATATGTTGGGAGTAGGAGCCGGATGGATGTTCGCAGCCCTTGCCGCTTTTGTTCTCGATCTCTTCGCGCGCACCGGCTTCTCGACTCTCGTCGGCGATGTGACACCCGCCGCCTTGCTCAGCTCGGCCGCACTTTGTTTCACAAATTCTTCCAATCGTTCCAGGTCGGGCGCAGCGTGCGCGTCGCCAGTAAATCCAAAATAAGCAGAGCCATCGTAGGTCAAAATCGCGCAATTCACGCCCATCTCGCCGCCAATGGGGACATAGGGATACCAAGCGGTCATGCGATTACCCAGCAGATAAATGGGCGTCTGCGGTCCAGGCACATTGGTGCAAATGACGTTACACACGCTGAGCGGCAATCGGCTGGCGATTGGCCCCAGGATCGCCTGCACGGACGTAGGTATCGCGGACAATAATGCTCCGAACAATCCGACGAATTCGGCGAGGTGCGCATTCTTGATCATCTGTGTTCTTTGCGAGATGCTTGCCAGCAACTGACGCGGATCGCGAATATCCAGAGGGGCGGGGACCGGCACAAACGAGATTCGATTTCCCAACTCGCTCACATCGCCGCTTCCGCGCAGATTCACCGGAACTACCAGCTTCAGCAGCCGATTCGCGGTGCTCACCTTGTGCGCCTCTGCATATTTTCGGAAGGCGCTGGTGACGATCGTCAGCACTACGTCGTTGAATGTTCCTCCGCAGCGTTCGCGGATAGCTTTGAACTCCGCCATGGGAACGCTGGCCCATGCGAACTTCTGAGGCCCGGTGCAAACCTGGTTGAAAGGCAAACGTTCTGCAGGCGCCGTTATCTCCGGCAACAGTGAACTCAACTCCGCGAACGGGATATTTCCATCCAGCGAGACAATTCCCTGTGCAACCTTCAGGACTTCGGCTTCCGTTGCCAGTGCCTTGTTCAGCAGTTGGGAATACGCATTCGCCAACGACTCCAGCAACGCCGCGCCCGCGTCTCGTTGTGGCTCAGGCTGAACTCGCTTCTGTCGTTTGGGAGTTGGCTTCGCCGTCGGTGTGCTGTCGAGCAACACATTCATCAATCCGATGCCAGCGATGCCGTCCGCGAGGCAATGGTGCACTCGTGCAACTAATCCGGTACGGCCTCCGCGCACACCCTGGATTAGTGTGAAGTCCCAAAGGGGCCGGCTACGGTCCATTACGCCACTCAGAACCTTGGAAGTAGCCTGCTTGAGTTCCTTTTCCGTCCCACGCGTTAGCCGCAACTCTCGGATGTGATTGCGAATATCGAAATCTGGAGCAGCCTCCCACGTCGGAAGACCCACATTGTATGTTGGCATTGCGACACGCTGGCAATAGCGAGGGATCAGCGGAAGCTTCGATGCGACCAGCTGAATACAATCTTCCAATGCGATCTTGTCCTCGAAAATAAACAGCGAAGCTACATTCAGCGGTGTGCCCTCGCGCTCAAGATAAAGGAAGGCAGCATCACCCCAGGAGAAACGATTGCCCTTTTGTGATTGAGGCATGAGGTCCTCTTTTCCGAGACTATGGACGATTGCGTCCCAGCTTCTCGTGGGCCGAGACCCAGTCGCCATGCAGCATCGCGGCCGCCAATGACGTTTCGCCGGCGAGCACCACGGCCGCACAGATCTCTGCGAACTTCTCCACTTTCCCTTTTCCGTAGCAGCCGAGCATTTCCAGACATTGCTTCTGCGTCGCCAATCCGGTGCCGCCGCCGTACGTAGCAACAATCAATGAGGGCAGGGTGATCGACCAATAGAAATCGCCGCCATTCACCAGTTGCGAATAAGTCAGCGCCGCGTGCGATTCCGCAATATTGGCGACATCCTGTCCCGTGGCAATGAACAACGCAGCGAGCCCGTTCGCGGCATGCGCGCCATTATTCGAGGAACCAGCCAAAAAGGCTCCCGTCATCTGTACCTGTCGGGTCCACAGGAATTCCGCCGTGTCCACGTGCATCACAGCCTGCAGAATTTCTCGCTTGATCACGACCTCCGCCACCACTCGTTTGCCGCGCGTGAGCAGAGTGTTGATGTGCGAATGCTTTTTGTCGGTGTCCAGATTCCCGCTCAGGAAATACTGCAGTGGATCCGGATAGTTCTTCTTGATCCATTCGCAAGCGGCGAAAGTCGCTTTGCCGGCCATGTTCTGACCGGCAGCATCGCCGGTGGTGTAGTTGAATCTCAGATAGCGCAGCGGACCAACGGCAAACTGCGTGATGTCGCGCAATCGCCCAACTCTGGTTGTCGATTCCGCTTCCTGCTTGATGGCGACAAAGTTGTCTTTCACCCATCGCCCAAAATCTCTTGCTTGCCGCGCATCCGCTAAAACGAACGCGGGCGCACGCTGCATGCAATCGTCAATGACAGTCGTCTTGACTCCGCCGCACTCTGTCAGAAGGCGCATGCCGCGGTTGTAACTCGCAACCAGGCTGCCTTCGGTGGTTGCCATAGGCACGTAGAACAGTCCCTGCGCGTGCTCGCCATTCACCAGAATTGGGCCGGCTACTCCAATCGGAACCTGCGCCACTCCGATGAATTGTTCAATGTTCCCGGGCAAGACCTCCGGCTCGAAGGAATACTGCGCTACGTGCGAAAGCTCGGCGCCCGTTTGTTCGCGAATGAATTCACGACGGCGCACCGCCATCTCATGTGTGTAGTCGTTTTCTTTGTCGCGGGGAATGCGAAGACGCTCGCGCTCGGCAGTCGTAATCATGCTGCCTCCTTTCGAGCAAATGATCAGAGGGTCAGAGGCAGAACGAGGCCATCATACGACTTCCAATATTGGTGTTCGGGAAGCTAGATCACTGCGCGATGTGATTTCCCAACATGGGAATACCTGCTGGCCGGCTATTCTGCTTTCGGCAATGCTGCCGCCTCGGCTTTCCGGATCGCCTTCTCTTTCAGATCCCACGATTCAATCGCCTGCACCGTCCCATCCTTGGCCATGCTGATGCTGAGACGTGACTCTGCCACTGCGAATGTCTCCTCGGCGCGCATCCGAGCGTCGTAAGCGGTATCGTAAGCATGCTTGATTTTCTTGGCCAGTGCGCGAATTTCGGCGGATATCTCGACGGGATGATCGAGCTTCTTCGAATGCCGGTGTTGCTCTCGATCCGGGTCGGCTTCTTCCAACTCACGATAAGCGTGCTTCAGCTCGTCGCTCCACGACCGCTTGATCTTTTCCTCGAGCTTGTCTAGCGCTTCATTCGCCTGATCTGCGGCCTCGCGTACACGCCTCTTCTCGGTCAACCATCTCCAGACTGACCACTCCTGCGCTTCGAGCATCAGGTTGCGCGCATTCTCCACGGCTTCGAGTTTCTGCATTCAGCACCTCACAGAATTTCAACTCGCGAACTGGCAACAGCAAATCCGGCGGCGCGTAGTATACGCTGAGAACAAAAGAGAAGCTCAGATGCATGCAACATTCTGACGTGATGGCGGTCAACTCATGGCAGCGCAAACGCAACGTAGATCCCGCCTGACCCAGCCTTGGGATCTTTGCCGCCGCCCGCCGCAATCACGACGTACTGCTTTCCGTTGGCTTCGTAAGTAGCCGGAGTCGCATTCCCCGAGAACGGCAACGTTGTCTCCCACAGTAGTTGGCCGGTCGATGTATCGAATGCACGAAACTTCCTGTCGAAATTCGTCGCGCCAATGAACAACAGTCCGCCTGCGGTGACAATCGGACCGCCATAGTTCTCGGTTCCCGTATTCTGCGTTCCGCGCCTCGCCAGGTCCGGATACTCGCCCAGCGGAATCTTCCAGAGATATTTTCCCGTATTCAGGTCGATCGCATTCAGCGTACCCCAAGGGGGCAGCACAGCCGGATATCCGTCCGGATCGTAGAACCTGTGATATCCCGTAAAGCGATATTTCATCTGTGTTGCTGGTTCTTTGCTCGACAGCTCTTTGCTCTCGCCCTTGATCAGAAAGGCCAGGAGCGCATTGAGCTGGTCATCTGCTATTTGATTAAATGGCGGCATGCGCCCTTTTCCCGTCTTGATCACCGCCGCGATTTCCTGTGCCTTGAGATGGCTTCCAATTGCGACCAGTGATGGAAAATCCGGGGGCGATCCGGCCAGGTTGTCGCGGTGACACACGCTGCACTGACTCTGGTAAATCGTGCGCCCACTCAATTCGTGTTCCGTATTCTCCGCGAGGCTTGCTGTCCAGGGGATATCGTTGGCATTGACGTAAAGCACGCCGCTTGCGGGATCCACCGCAGACCCGCCCCACTCGGCACCACCATCAAAACCAGGAAAAATTACCGTGTCTTTCCCGACGCTGAACGGAACGAACTGCCCATCGCTGCGGAAGGTTCTGAATTGCTCGACTGCCCACTGGTGAACTTCCGGCGTGCGATTCGTGAGCATGTCTTCCGTCAATCGCTGTCGCGCAAACGGTGTCGGCTTCGTCGGCAGCGGCTGGGTCGGCGCCGCCACTTCTCCCGGAACATTGCTGACCGGATATGGACGGTATTCAATTGGAAAGAGCGGCTTCCCATTGGTTCGATCGAACAGATACAGCCAGCCCTGCTTTGTCGGCTGAGCCACCGCATCGATCGTCTGGCCACCGCGCCGCACCGTCAACAGAACTGGAGGCGATGGAAAATCCCGATCCCAGATGTCGTGCTTTACGCCCTGGAAATGCCATATCCGCTGACCAGTTTCAACGTTCAGAGCAAGCAGAGTATTTGCGAATAGATCATCGCCGACTCGATCCGCCCCGTAGAAATCAAACGCCGCTGAGCCCGTGGGAACGTAAACGATACCGCGCTTCGTGTCCAACGACATGCCGGCCCAATTGTTCGCTGCGCCGCTCGACTTCCATGCATCCTTGGGCCAAGTGCTGTAGCCGAACTCATTGGGATGCGGGATGGTGTGGAAGATCCACCGCATCTTCCCGGTACGCACGT
>CAZBCQ010000009.1:0-1209 GCA_964490255.1 uncultured Terriglobales bacterium
AAGATTGAAACGCCCGAGACGCAGAATCCGACAAATGTGCGCAGCAGGGTCACGATTTACGATCTGAAGTCGAAGTCGAACAAAGTGCTGTACACCGTGGATCACCTGGTCGAGGCGCCGAACTGGTCACCGGATGGCAAGTATCTGCTCATCAATACAGGTGGACGGCTGTACCGATTGCCGGTGAAGGGCAGGAATCCGCAGCCACGGGCGGTGAACCTCGATGCGGGGTATGTGTGCAACAACGACCATAGTCCGTCGCCAGATGGGAAACTGATTGCGCTTTCGGCGAACTACAACGGGTCGCATGCTTCGCAGGTGTTTGTCGCGAACGCGGATGGAACGACCCCACATCTGCTGACACCGAAGATGCCGAGCTATTTCCATGGGTGGTCGCCGGACGGCAAGTGGCTGGCATTCGTGGGACAGCGAGATGCCAGCTTCAATATCTTCCGCGTGCCGCTGGCGGGCGGCGACGAGGAGCGGTTGACGTCGCATCCGGGATATGACGATGGCCCGGACTACTCACCAGATGGGAAGTGGATTTACATCAACACCAACCGTTCGGGGACTTGGGACATCTGGCGATTCCCCGCGGATGGCGCAGGTGCCGACGATGCGAAAGCGGAACGAATCACCAGCGACGAGTTGGAGGATTGGTTCCCACATCCTTCACCGGACGGGAAATGGCTGCTGTTTTTGTCTTTCCCGGCTGGAACTCCGGGACACGATGCGAAACTGCAAGTGCAGTTACGCATGATGGCAATGCCCGGAGCGGAAGCTGGAGCGAAGCCGGGACCGATCGAGAAAGTGACGGAGTTTTTCGGCGGACAGGGAACGATTAACGTGAACTCGTGGTCGCCGGACTCGAAACGATTCGCGTACGTGGTGTACGAGGTACTCCCCGAGAATAAGTGAGTTCAAAAAAGGCCGACGCTCACACGTCGGACGCCAGCCTGCCAAATGGAGAGGTGCGCGAAATACTAAGCGCTGGACCAAAATACGACAAGTTAAGAGTTGGTCAAAAAAAGGCGAGCACCAGTCATCGTTCGTAATCCAACGCAAACGGCCTCAGCTTTACATCAGCATTTTACGTTGTGTTCACCAGCGGACCACAGTCGGACGCTAGCATCGGGCCAATCAGCTGCTACAGCGCGCGGGCACTACCGCCGCAACCACGACTTGTTTGGTGTCTGCGCGCTCTTCAAT
>CAZBCQ010000009.1:1309-42479 GCA_964490255.1 uncultured Terriglobales bacterium
ATCAGTATTGATCTCGAGGCCGTGAGGAAGAAGGCGGAAGCGGCGGCGAAGTAGAGCCGAGATTTGTGGTCAGGGTAGGGATTCCTCGCTGCGCTCGGAATGACAGGATCCTCGCCTACGGCTCGGAATAACAACTTGCCCCATTTGGAATGAAGGATCCCTGCCCGGGGCTCGGAATGAGACTTCAAGATGCCCGCCAGATGCGCGAATCCCTTGGCGTCAACTATGATCTAACCAGCTATTGTGCATGGGATTGGGATGAGATCGGGGCCGGGGGCGACTGCGCCGGGTCGTAAGACGAAGGGCTTCCGGGCGCTTCCGGAGGTCTGGCCACTGCTGCGGCCGCGCCGAGGATTGCTGCTGCTGGGCTTTGGCTTGATGGTCATTAACCGCCTTTCAGGTCTGGTGCTACCGGCGTCGACTAAGTTCCTCGTCGACAACGTTATTACCAAGCGGCAAGTTCACTTACTCTACCCGCTGGTGGGAGTGGTGCTGGGCGCGACGCTGATCCAGGCGATCACTTCCTACTCACTTACACAAACGCTTTCCAAAGCGGCGCAGAAGCTCATCACCGAGCTACGCAGCCAGGTGCAGGAGCACATCGGCCGGCTGCCGGTCGCGTACTACGACTCAAACAAGACCGGCATGCTGGTGTCGCGCATCATGAGCGACGTGGAAGGCGTGCGCAACCTGCTGGGCACCGGGCTGATCGAGTTTGCGGGCGGCATTCTGACCGCGATGATTGCGTTTGTGCTGCTGTTCCGAATCAGCGCGTTCATGACGTCGATCGCGTTCGGGCTACTGCTGATGTTTATCTTCGTTCTGCGACGCGCGTTCAAGGTGATCAGACCGATCTTCCGCGAGAGGGCGAAGATTAATGCAGCGGTGACCGGACGCTTGACGGAGTCGCTAGGCGGCGTGCGCGTAATTAAGGGCTACCACGCGGAGGAGCGGGAGCACTCGGTCTTCCTGGAAGGCGTGAACCGGCTCCTCAATAATGTGCTGAAGTCGCTGACGGCGACCTCGCTGCTGAGTCTTTCGGCGGCGGCGTTGATGGGCATCATCGGCGCCTTTGTGATGCTGATCGGCGCGCGCGAGATTCTGGCTGGGAAGTTAACGCTAGGAAGCTTCTTCAGTTACACAGCTTTCCTCGGTTATCTCGCCGCGCCAATTTTCCAGATTGCCAGCGTAGGAACGCAGCTCACCGAAGCCATCGCCGGGCTGGAGCGCACGCGCGAGGTGCTGGGCGAACAGCCGGAGGACGAGGATCCGCGGCGCAAGGTAACGCTAAACGAGATTCGTGGCCAGGTCGTTTTCGAGGACGTGACCTTTGCGTACGATCCGTCTAAAACCGTGCTGCATGATGTTTCGTTCGAGGCGCAACCGGGAACGGTGACGGCGCTGGTGGGATCGTCGGGTTCGGGGAAATCGACGATCATCGGTCTGGTCTCGGCGTTTCACAATCCGAACTCTGGAAAGGTGCTGATCGATGGCGTGGACCTGGCGACGGTTCGCCTGGATTCCTATCGCCGGCATCTCGGTGTCGTCCTGCAGGAGTCGTTCCTGTTCGATGGAACGATTCGCGAGAACGTGGCGTTCTCCAAACCCGATGCGAGTCAGGAGGAGATTTTGCGAGCCTGTGCGATCGCGCGCGTGGACGAATTCGCGGAGACGTTTCCGGATAAGTACGACACGATTATCGGCGAGCGCGGCGTGAAACTGTCCGGCGGGCAGAGGCAGCGGGTCTCGATTGCGCGGGCGATCCTCGCAGATCCGGCAATCCTGATCCTGGATGAGGCGACTTCGAGTTTGGATTCGGAGTCGGAAGCGCTGATCCAGCACGGACTGCAGTACCTGATGCAGGGTCGCACGACGTTCGTCATCGCGCACAGGTTGTCGACGATCCGAAGGGCCGATCAGATCTTAGTTGTGGAAGCCGGACGCATCGTCGAACGCGGTACGCACGACTCGCTGTACGCGCGGAATGGGCGCTATGCCGATCTCTACAACCGGCAGCATGGGCTGGATCGAAATCTGTTTCTTGCGCCGGGAGAGGGAATGACGGAAGATGTTTCTCCGGCAGCCGACGCGAAGCGCGTCGCGAACGAGTCGGATGATGAGGCGCTGCCGATGAGGACGGAGTTGTAGGACGCAACGGCCGTCTAGTCTGATTGTGAGTGGGATGACGAACTCACGATGCCAATCAGTTGCGAGCGGATGCTCTAGGTCTTGGGTTCCCCCGTTTTCCCATACGCGACAAGCCAATAACACTCTGCACAAGCAGCATCCAGACGGGCGTTTCCGCTACTGCAATCAGCATGTATGTAGCGGAATGCATTTTGGGAAAATGCTGCACAATCGGCCTCAGGGTAAGGAATTGGAGGGCGACTAGAGTGCTAAGCATTATCCACAACACCGGATTTTTTCGTTCCTGCTTTAGAGTCTTCACGACGATGAAACAGATAAAGGCAGTCCAACAAAATGGCAGGAGCCAGCGCAAACCACTCTCAGTCGTGTGCGTTGCGATTGAAAGGGCAAACAAAAGGGCAAAGACTATGAGCGAGGCCAAAGCGATACCTACATCAAGCAACCCCCGGCGAATAAACCAAGAAAACGAGCGGACCTGACGAGGCGCTCTACTGGTATCGCTTTTCGGGTCTTGCGTACTCATTTGATCCTCCAGTCTAAGAGGATATGGTTCACTTGACTGCTTATTTCTGATTCGTATCGAAACGAGTCATTCCAGAGCGATGCCAAATGGGATGAATTCGGCAAATGAAATCGCGAACTTCGGATACCCGCTGATCAACTAGCTGAGCCCGGCGAGACCCTTCGGCTTCGCTCAGGGCAGGCTGTCGGCGCTTAAATCTTTTCCACGATTACGGCCGTTCCATAACACAACACTTCCGTCACGCCCTGCATGATTTCCGTAGCGTCGTAGCGGACACCGATGACTCCGTTGGCGCCGAGGTCGCGAGCGTGGGCGAGCATCAACTCGAAAGCCTCGTTGCGCGTCTTTTCGCACAATTCGGTGAGTATGGTGATGTTGCCGCCAACGAGCGTCTGCAGGCTGGCGCCTAGCGTGCCCAGCACCGAACGCGAGCGAACGATAATGCCGCGCACGATGCCAGCGTTGCGGGTGATCTTGTAGCCATCGAGTTCGAAGGCTGTGGTGGTCATCGAGTGTGAGATGTGGCCGGTGGTCGCGCCAGTCGCCATGATTCCTCCATTATCGTTGCGGAGTTGAGTAAGCCATTCGCACCAGCGTGCGCTGGGAGAATGGCAGATAAACCAAAGCCGCGCTGGCCGCGAAGGCCAGTCCAAAACCGATGCTGGGCACGAGGAGAAACGGCGCCAGAGCCCACAGCTCGTCGAGCGGAAACTCGACGGCGAACAGACGCCGGTAGTTCACGCCGAGTCCAGCATAGTCGAACGCAATCGCAGTCAGCAGGTAGAGTCGCAAGGGAATGCCAGCAGCGCAAGTGACTATCACGGCGACGACTATCCAGGTTCCGTTGATCGCGAACAGTTGCTCGGAGATCGCGTCCACCGGGTGCAGATGGGCGAGCGCGGCGATGTACATGGAGAGATAGAGGATTTGCGATAACGCGAATAATGTTCGGACGGTGCCGCGGTGGGGGCGCGGAAGCGAGGGTTCAGCGGCGCTGGCGGGAGCCTGAGTCGCGGCTAGAGTCGAGCCAGCGGGGGCGGCAAACTCAACGGCTTCCACCGGAGCTACGAAACGGTAGCCACGGCGCGCCAGTGTCTCGATGAACCGGGGATTCGAAGCGGAATCCCGCAAGGCATCGCGAAGCTTGTTGATCGCGGTGTTGAGGCCGTGGTCGAAGTCGACGAACGTGTCCGACGGCCAGAGGCGCAGTCGCAATTCCTCGCGCGTGACGATCTCGTTCGGGCGTTCGAGAAGAGCGAGGAGAACCTGAAATGGCTGCTCCTGCATTTTGATTCTCGTTCCTTCGCGGAGCAGCTCGCCGGTGCGCGGATCGGCTTCGTAGAGTCCGAAGCGATAGCGGGCGACCGCAATACGACGAGATTCGGGAAGAGAACCGTTGGGCATGGACGGGCTCAGTTTACACGCAGCGTGAGCGCGCCGTCTTATAAGGTCGTCGGGATACAATAATCGCTTGCCGGAAAGCGATGCCAAGACGAAAGCAGCGCAAGCGCGCGTGTTGCGTGCGGAAACCGTTGGTCTGCTGGTGCTGGCGCTGCTCATCCTCGGCATGATCCTGGTGCGCTGGGGACACTTCCTCAACTTGCACGCGCGTTAGCCCTCACGTGAATCCCGGTCCTCAAAAAGATCCGTTGCTGGTGGTGATTGTTGGTCCGACGGCCAGCGGGAAGACCGCGTTGTCGCTGGCGCTGGCCGAGCGCTTCGGGGGAGAGATCGTCAACTGCGATTCGGTCGCGCTATATCGCGAGTTTGAAATCGGAACCGCTAAGCCTTCTGCAGAAGAACGGGCGCGTGTGCCGCATTATCTTCTCGACATCTGTTCACCTGAGGAGGCGATGACTGCGGGAGAATATGCGCGGCTAGGACGCGAGGTGCTAACTCAGTTGAAAGTGCGCGGGCGGCTTCCGATCGTGGTGGGCGGGACAGGGCTGTATCTGCGGGCGCTGTTGGACGGATTGTTTCCTGGGCCGCAGCGATCGGAAGAACTGAGGGAGCGGCTGAGGGCATCGGCGGCAAAGAAAAAGAAGGGGTCGGCGCATTTGCATCGCATGCTGACGCGAATGGATCGAGCGGCGGCGGAGAAGATTCATCCCAATGACGAGCCGAAGCTAATTCGCGCGATAGAAGTCTGCCTCGCAGCACGCAAGCCCATGAGCGAATTGTGGGAACAGGGGCGAGAGCCGCTAAGTGGATTTCGGATTTTGCGGATCGGACTTGATCCGGAGCGCCAGCAGTTGTATGCGCGCATCAATGAACGAGCGGCAAAGATGTTTGAGTCCGGACTGGTGGAGGAAACGGAGAGACTGCTGCGGAAGCATCCGGCGTCTCCGGTGCTGGGCTCGCTGGGCTATAAACAGGCGGTACAGTTGCTGCGAGGCGAACTGACGCGCGAGGAGGCGATTGTCGCGGCTCAGCAGGGACATCGCAACTATGCGAAGCGGCAGATGACGTGGTTCCGGAGAGAGCCGGATGTCGAGTGGATGCGGGGGTTCGGGGACGAAGACGAAATCAGATCAAAGGCTGCGGAAGTCGTGGTATCAAAGTGGAATGCTTAACACCTGTTGTGGAGTAAGTGAATGAAGGCTGCAGTGCTACACGGAATAGGGGAAACTCCTCACTGCGAAGCGTTTCCTGACCCTCGCGCAAACGAAGGCGAAGTACTTGTCCGTGTTCGTGCGGCATCGCTGAAACCGGTGGACAGACAAATCGCCAGCGGCTCGCATTATGCGAGTCCACGGGAATTCCCCGTCGTGTGCGGTATCGACGGAGTTGGGATTCTGCAAGACGGAGCCCGAGTTTTCTTCGCCGGGTCGCGCCGACCGTATGGCGCAATGGCAGAACTCGCCGTCGTTCGCCGCACCCAGTGCTTCCCGGTGCCCGAGGGCTTGTCTGATGATGTCGCGGCGGCTGTGCCCAACCCGGGAGTTTCGGCGTGGTTGTCGCTCAAGTGGCGCGCAAGGCTAGTACCCGGAGAAACGGTATTGATTCTCGGGGCAACCGGAGTGACTGGACAGCTTGCGGTTCAAATCGCAAAGCTACTGGGTGCACAACGGGTGATCGCTGCTGGACGCAATAAACAGGTGTTGAACGCTCTCGGAAGTCGCGGCGCCGATGCAGTCATTTCTCTGGATGATTCCGAGGCAAACGTGACGGCAGCCTTTGCGAGAGAAGTCAGCACGTCTGGGTTCCAGGTCATCATCGACTATTTGTGGGGTCGTCCGACGGAGGCGTTACTCGCCGCAATTACGCGCCGAGAATTCGCGAGCGTCACCTCGGAGACACGGCTGCTCCAAGCGGGCGAATCTGCCGGGCCGACTATTACTCTTCCCGCAGCCGTGCTCCGCAGCACCGCAGTCAGCATCCTCGGGACCGCAGGGATTCCGGAACCCACCATCATGCGCGATGCTTTCGACAACGTGATGACACATGCGGTTAATGGCAAGTTGCGAATCGATACGCAACGGGTGCCTCTTTCTGAAATCGAAACTGCATGGAATTACGCCGGGCGATCCCGACTGGTAGTTGTGCCCTGACCACGTTGTGATTGCGGTCACCAACGGTTGTACTTTCAGCAAAGAACGTCCCTCTGCCTCGATGTGCAGTGGTGAACAGTAACTCTCAAACTAAAGTTGACAGGCACGATGGCATCTGAAGTAAGCTCGAACTTCGGCATCCTGAGCTATATAGCACTTTTCCATACCTTCCACCCCGGCTCAGGCTGAGAAAAGGAAGCCATGGCCGAGGTCAGCCAAGCCCGTCCCGCACATCCCGCCACATGGGTTCCGACCGTTTATTTCGCGGAAGGGCTGCCGTTCTACGCAGTGAACTACATGGCCCTATTCTTCTATCAGGACATGGGCATACGGAATGCGCTGACTACGTTCGTAATCAGCTTGCTGGCATGGCCATGGACGCTGAAGCCGATCTGGAGTCCTCTGCTGGAGATGTACAAGACGAAGAAATTTTTCGTCGTGTTGCTGGAGGCGGTAGGTGGGCTGAGTCTGGTGTTGCTGGTTTTGTCGCTGAACATGCCGGGGTACTTCCGCTATTCCGTCGCAATCTTCGCAGTCTTGGGATTCTGTTCCGCCACGCATGATATCGCGGCGGACGGGATCTACATCGCGAGCCTGACTCCGAAGCAGCAGGCTGCGTGGGTTGGATGGATCAGCGCTTTTTATAACCTTGCCCGGATTTTTTGCACCGGCGGACTGGTGTGGTTGATCGGATTTCTGGCCGAGCGCTTCCTGCGTGCCAACGTACCCGCCGCGAATGTGCGCGCGTGGATGAGCGTGTTTGCAGGCTTGGGATTTCTGCTAATCGCGTTAGCGCTGTATCACACTCGCTTTCTTCCCAAGGGTGGCGAGGAGCGCGCCACGCAGTCAGTGCGCGATGCGGCGAAGACGTTCGGGGACGTTGTTGTCACCTTTTTTCAGAAGCGAAACATACTGCTGCTGCTCTTCTTTATATTCCTGTACCGCGCTGGTGAAGGGCAGGTGATCAAGGTCGGTCCGCTGTTCTTGCGCGCGGCGCGCGAGACCGGTGGCCTCGGCCTCACCATGCAGAAGGTGGGTGCCATCTATGGAACGTTCGGTAGCGGCGCCTTCCTTTTAGGCAGCGTACTTGGCGGGTACTTCACGGCAAAGCTAGGCCTGAAGCGCGCGCTGACGTGGCTGATCCTGATCCTGAATCTGCCGATGTTAGCGTACTGGTACTTGAGCGTGGCGCTGCCAACGAATCCGGTCCTGGTAACAACCGCGATGAGCGTCGAGATGTTTGGCTACGGCTTTGGATTCGTCGGGGTGATTTTGCTGATGATGCAGGAGATCGCACCGGGCAAATACCAGACTGCACATTATGCTTTCGGGAATGCGCTGATGAACCTCGGAGTAATTCTGCCGGGTGCAGTCAGTGGATTTATTCAATCGAAACTTGGATACAGACACTTCTTTATATGGGTCATTATCGCCGCGCTGCCGGCACTGATTCTGTCGCGCTTCGTTCCGATTCGTGGTGGAGCGCAAGCGCCTGAGTCGGAGTTAACCGCCGCCGAGGCGAGCGCGAAATAGTTTCTGGAGTCATGCAATGTCACATGCTGTCGTAGATCCACAAGTCAAAGAAGCTGGCGGGAAGCTGTCCCCGGCAACGTCTGAATTGAAGGCCATTATTCTTGCTGCGGGAAAAGAGGCGATCACGTCGGATGGGCAGCCGCTCGTCCTGCAGCCGCTGGGCGAGCGCAGCATCCTGGATTGCGTGGTGCAGAATGCGCTGCAGGTTGTGCCGCCGAAAGACATCTATGTTGTTGTCGGATATCGCAAGGAAGATGTGCGCGCGGCCCTGGATGGCAAGTATCACTACGTGGAGCAGGTGAATCCGCTCGGCACAGGACACGCTGTGCTGCAAGCCGTCGACAAACTCAAAGACTTTCATGGCAACGTTCTGATTCTCTACGGCGACACGCCGCTGTTTCGTCCAGCATCGATTCGCGGACTGCTGAATCGTCACAACCTGCGCAAAGCATCGCTCACGCTGCTGACTGCGGTCGTCGATCGGCCGCTGCCGTACGGACGCATCATTCGCGATGCGAACGGACAAATCATCGACATCATCGAGGCGAGCGAGGCGTCAGCAAAGGTGCGCGAGATTCGTGAACTGAACGTCGGCGCGTATGTGGTGAATGCTGACGCCCTGGCAGCGGCGCTACAGAAGTTGACACCTTCCCCGCGCGACGGTGAATACCGGCTAACCGACTGCGTGCACGAACTGATCCGATCGGGCCTGCGCGTGGAAAGCTATCAGCTTTACGATCAGGATGAAGTGCAGGGGATCAACACGCCAGAAGACCTGACGCATGCTGAGTTCATCCTGCAAAAGCGGCTTTATCGGCCGCGACGACAGGAAGAACAGAACATGGTCGCGTTCGGCACCGGCGGGTGGCGCGCGATCATCGGTGAAGGCTTCACGATGCATAACGTGCGCCGACTGTGCCAGGCGCTGTGCAACGAGATCACGCGACAAGGGCAGGAGAAACGCGGCGTGATCATCGGCTATGACCGGCGCTTCCTGTCGAAACAGGCAGGAGAAGCTGCCGCTGAGGTATTCGCGGGCAACAACATCCCAACCATTCTTCTGCCGGAAGATGCGCCGACGCCGCTGATCACGTATGCGACGGCGATCAAGGAGTCGGCGTACGGGCTGGCGTTCACGGCGAGCCACAATCCGCCGGAGTGGAATGGGCTGAAGGTGTTTCACGGAGATGGGTCGCTGCTGCTGGATCACGAGACGCGACAGATCGAGGCGGAGACTAACGCGCTGAGCACCGACGATGTGGTCAAGCTGGAACTCGATCTGGCGCTCGAGGCCGGCATCGTCAAAAAACAGGATTTCACGAACGAGTACGTGGATGCCGTGGAGAAGTTGATTGACCTGGACGCGATCCGTAAGGCTGGGCTGAAGGTGATTGTCGATCCGATGTACGGCGTGGGCCAGCTCACGCTAGGCACGGTGCTGACGGAGGCGCGCTGCCGGGTAACCTTTATTCACGAGCGGCACAATCCGCTGTTTGGCGGGCGTTCGCCGGCTCCGAACCTGGAGGCGCTGCGGCTGCTTTCGTCACAAATGCAGGAGGACGGCTACGACGTAGGCCTAGCGATGGATGGCGACGCCGATCGTATCGCGATCGTGGATGAGAAGGGCGAATACATTTCAATCAACGACATCCTGCTGCTGCTGTACTGGTACATGCACGAGGTTCGCGGCGAGAAGGGCGGCGTGGTGCGAAACCTGGCGACGACGCACCTGCTGGATCGTATGGCGAAGGCGCTGGGTGAGAAGTGCTACGAAACACCGGTTGGGTTCAAGCACATTGTTTCGGGCATGCTCGATCACAATGCACTGCTTGGAGGCGAGAGTTCGGGCGGTCTAACCATTCGCGGACACATCCTCGGGAAGGACGGCATTTTCGCGTCGGCGTTGGTAGTGGAGATGCTGGCACGTACCGGACAGAAGATTTCGGAGTTGCTTCAACGGGTGTATGCGATTACCGCTCGGCTCTACACGCTTGAAGAGGGCATTGCGGCCACACCGGAGATGCGAATCGCCGTGCCGAAACGATTGAAAGAAGCGCCGAGCACGCACATCGGACCGTACAAGGTGATCGATATCTCGCATATCGATGGAACGAAACTGCTGCTCGAGAACGATAATTGGGCGCTGCTGCGTTTTTCAGGTACGGAGCCTTTGCTGCGTTTGTCGGTTGAGGCGGATACACCGGAGAAGGCAAAAGAACTGGTCGAGTGGCTGCGGCAGTTCGTGACGGCGTAGAGGCCGTTTCGCGTTTCGTGCAGCATTGATGTCGAAAGCTCGCGGACAGGCATTTCGCGTCACACATAACAATGCAATCGCTCGCCGCTGTGCGGCTCGTGATGACAAATGCAAAAATCAACTTCATATCTGACGGGAGCATTTCATGCGTTACGGCCATTTTGATAATGAGAATCGGGAGTACGTAATCGATCGTGTCGATGTGCCGGTTTCTTGGACGAATTATCTGGGAGTGAAAGACCTGTGCACGGTCATCTCGCACAATGCCGGCGGGTATTCGTTTTACAAGAATTCCGAGCATGGACGAGTGACGCGGTTTCGTCCGAATGGAGTGCCGCTGGATCGGCCGGGACACTACGTCTATCTGCGCGACAACGATTCGGGCGAGTACTGGTCGGTGTCGTGGCAACCGGTTGGCAAGGACCTGCAGAAGGCAAAGTACGAAACGCGGCATGGGCTTTCCTATTCAAAGTTCTCGTGCGACTACCAGGATCTGAAGGCCGAGCAGACGCTCTTCATTCCGGTTGACGATGACGTAGAGCTATGGGATGTGAAGGTCCGCAACACGGGAACGAAACCGCGCGACATCAGCGTGTTCGGCTACTGCGAGTTTTCGTTTCATCACATTGAGATCGACAACCAGAATCTGCAAATGAGCCTGTATGCGAGCGGGTCGCGCTACGCCGAGGGCGTCATCGAATACGACTTCTACTACGAGCCGTGGACATTCCATTACTTCGCGTCAAACTTCGATCCGGACAGCTATGACACCATGCGCGACGCGTTCCTGGGGAATTACAGGACGGAGACGAATCCGATTTCGGTGGAGCAGGGTGCATGTCATGGCAGCACGGAGCTGGGTGGCAATCATTGCGGCGCGCTACAGAGGCGGCTGACGATTGCGCCAGGCGAGGAAGCGCGAATTGTATTCATGTTGGGCGTCGGGAATCGCGCGAAGGGCAAAGAGATCAAGGGTAAGTACTCGGGGCCGGCGAATGTCGACAAAGCCTTCCACGAGTTAAAGCAATACTGGGCGAAGAAGCTGGCCATCTTCCAATGCAAAACGCCGCATGAAGGTCTGGACACAATGGTGAACACGTGGACGCTCTACCAGGCGGAGACATGCGTGGTGTGGTCGCGGTTCGCGTCGTTTATCGAAGTGGGCGGGCGCACCGGGCTCGGATATCGGGACACCTCGCAGGACATCATGAGCGTGGTGCATACGAATCCGGCGAAGGTTCGCCAGAGGATCATCGAGTTGCTGAAGGCGCAGGTCAGTATCGGATATGGGCTGCATCTCTTTGATCCGGACTGGTTCGATCCGGAGAAGCAGAAGGCGCCCACGTTCAAATCGCCAACGATTGCGCATCCGCCGGATCGCAAGAGCCTGATTCATGGACTGGAACACACGTGTTCGGATGACGCGCTGTGGATTGTCGTGTCGATCTGCGAGTACGTGAAGGAGACTGGTGACACGGCGCTGTTCAAAGAGGTGGTTTCATTCGCGGATGAGGGCGAGGGCACCGTTTACGAGCACCTCAAGCGGGCACTGGATTTTTCTGCCGAGCAGGTGGGCAAGACGGGAATCTGCAAAGGGCTTCGCGCCGACTGGAACGATTGTCTGAACCTGGGTGGCGGCGAGAGCGCGATGGTCTCGTTCATGCATCACTGGGCCGTGCGGGCGTTCGTCGAAGCGGCGGAGCATCTCGGTTGCAAAAGCGACGCGCAGAAGTACACCTCCATGGCCGACAAAGTTCAGGCGGCATGCGAGCGGGAACTGTGGGATGGCGAGTGGTACCTGCGTGGGATCACCGCGAAGGGGTTGAAGGTCGGCTCGCACGAAAATGAAGAAGGCAAGGTGTTCATCGAGAGCAACACCTGGGCGGTGTTGTCGGATACCGCCTCTCCGGAACGCGGCCGCAAAGCCATGGACGCCGTGGATCAGCACCTTTATTCGAAGTACGGCATTCACCTGCTGTGGCCGGCATATTCGAAGCCGGATGATGACATCGGCTTTATGGGACGCGTGTACAAGGGGATCAAGGAGAATGCGGCGATCTTCAGCCACCCGAATCCATGGGCGGTCATTGCCGAGTGCAAACTTGGACGTGGCGGTCGCGCGATGAAGTTCTACGATTCGCTGCTTCCGTATAACCAGAACGACATCATCGAGATTCGCGAGGCCGAGCCTTACTCCTATTGCCAGTTTGTGATGGGCAAGGACCACACGGCATTTGGGCGCGCTCGGCATCCGTGGCTGACCGGAAGCGGCGGCTGGAACTACACGGCCGCGACGCGGTGGATTCTCGGCATTCGGCTCGGATTCGACGGACTTGTGGTCGATCCCTGCATCCCTGCTGGTTGGAAGCAGTTTGAAGTCACTCGTCAGTGGCGCGGCGCGACATTCAACATTTCCGTTAAGAATCCGAACGGCGTCGAGAAGGGCGTCAGAAGCGTGAGCCTTAACGGGAACGCCGTGAGTGGCGCGATTTCGGCGCAAGCGGCGGGTTCGGTGAACCAGGTGGAAGTGGTGATGGGATAGAACCCGTTTCGCGTCTCACGGTTACATGTTCCCACACATCCAAAGACGGGATGTGTGGGGCACCCGGCATTTGCGCCAGACAAACTGCAGATCCCTCGCGGACTCGCGTTCGCTCGTGATGAGAAACAGAAAACCTCGACGTCCGCTCGTCAGGTAGAAAACTCGGGATGGCGAAAATCTTAATCTGCATCAAACTTCCGTGTCTGTGGTGAGAATTAGCTGAGCTGCTATCCTTTTCCTATGTCTTCTCGCCGCTTTGTCGTTGCTGCCGTGCTACTGCTTTCCCTGATTTCCCTCTCCCAAGCCGCGGATAAGGACCAATATCTCCAGACCGGACCCATTCATCTCGATAAAGCGGGGGAGAAGTGGGCCGAGAAGACACTGAAGAAGATGTCGCTCGAGGAGAAGGTTGGGCAGTTGTTCATGGTGCGCGTCGGAGTGACTTTCACGAACTTCGACAGCCCGGAATACAAGTTTCTGCGCGACAACCTCCAAAGGCATCATGTCGGCGGGATCACGGTGACCGTTCCGGTAGATGGGCCATTCCTGCTGCGCAATCAGCCGTACGAGACGGCCATGCTGATCAACCAGCTGCAGCGCGACTCGGAACTCCCGCTGATCACCGCTGCCGATTTCGAGCGCGGACTGTCAATGCGGATGTATGGCGCTTCGGTGTTCCCACATGCGATGGCATTCGGTGCTTCCGGACGGCTCGACCTGGCAGAACAGTTTGGCCGAATCACGGCCGAAGAGGCGCGAGCCGTCGGGATTCACTGGAATTTCTTCCCGGTCGCTGACGTCAACTCCAATCCGGCAAATCCGATCATCAACACACGTTCGTTTGGGGAGGATCCCGAGCAGGTCAGCGATTTCGTGAACGCCTACATCAAGGGCGCGCACGAAGGCGGAATGCTGGCCACCGTCAAGCATTTTCCGGGACATGGAGACACGGGCACGGATTCGCATCTCGAGCTGGCGAGCGTCAATGGCGACGAGAGCCGGCTGGAAAAAGTCGAGCTGCTGCCCTTCAAGCGAGCGATCGAAGGCGGCGTCGATTCGGTCATGGTGGCGCACGTAACCGTGCCGGCCATTGAGCCGGACCCGACGCTGGTCGCGACCACTTCTCGACGACTGATCACCGACCTGCTGAAGGAGAAGCTCGGGTTCAAAGGAATCGTCATCACCGACGGACTCGAGATGAACGGACTAATGCGGTTGTACGCGAGCAGCCCGAATCCGTCGGGAGCGGCATGTGTGGCGGCGTTGAAGGCGGGGAACGACATCCTGCTGATCCCACCCGATCTGGACAGCGGCTACCGTGGATTGCTCGAAGCAGTGCGCACTGGCGAGATCCCGAAAAAGCAAATCGATGAGTCGGTGTTAAAGATCTTGAAGGCCAAAGCGTCTTTAGGATTGAACAAGGCCCGGCTGGTAAACATTGATGAGATCGGGCACCAGGTCGGACGTCAGGAGAACCTTGCGGTCGGGCAGAAAGTAGCCGATGCGGCTATAACTCTTGTGCGAGAGGGCAGCCCGGTACTTCCGCTGCAACGCACAAATGTTGGAACCCACGGGTACGTCAATCCGTATACGGTGGTAGAGCAGATTTCGAACCGTCTGGTAGCGGTTCTGTTCATCGAGGACATACGAACCGATGCAGGGCGAACCTTTGAACGCAACCTGCGCGCGCGCGTCCCGGACGCGAAGGTGATGTACGTCGATCCGCGCTTGGCGGGTGCGCTCTCGGAGTCGGTGGTCGCCGCCGTGCAACAGGCCGAGAAGGTGATTGCCGCGGTGTATGTCGCGCCGGTGCCAGGCAAGGTGGTGAGGAGCGCAACGGGGGATCTGCGAAATACGGTTTCGCTCACCGACGATAGTGGTCACCTGCTTCACCGCATGCTCGAAGTTGCAGGGCCGAAGACCATGGTAGTGGCCATGGGGAATCCGTATTTTGTCGAGGATTTTCCGGAGATACAGAATTACCTGTGCACGTTTTCGAACACAACGGTTTCCGAATCGAGCGCGGTAAGAGCGCTCTTCGGGGAGATTCCGATCAATGGACATTTGCCGGTCACGATTCCGACGGTCGCGGACCGTGGACAGGGCCTGAGTCGCTCGCAAATCGCAGGAGGGGGAACTCATGTACTCTCAACCAGCCAAGTTGAATAAGGCATTGTCTCTTTTTGTGGCCGTGCTCCTGAGCCTGTTTCTGTTCTCGTGCACGATTCATGAGCAGAAGGGTGCGGACAACAAGAAGAAGGTGGACATCAACACTCCTTTTGGTGGAATTCATGTAAATACCGATGCCAAGGCTTCGGACACTGGTTTGGATGTGTATCCGGGAGCGCAGCCGAAAGAGAAACCTGATGGCAATCACGATGGAGATAACGCAAACGTGAACGTGCAGCTCGGTGACTTTGGCGTGCGCGTGATTGCGAGCAGTTACTTCAGCAACGATCCTCCCGAGAAGATCATCAACTACTATCGCGACGATTTGAAGAAATACGGTAGTGTGCTGGAGTGTCCGAAAGGATTGAAGGAAAACCATGGCCCCGGGGGACCACGCGAAATGGTGTGCAACGATTCGGGCACGACGGAGAAGGGTAAGATGGATCTCGCTGTCGGCAATCCGGACCGTCAGCGCGTGGTCTCAGTGAAACCGCATGGTAGTGGAACCGAGTTCGCGGTCGTCTACATACAAATGCGCAGCGGGAAGGACAGCACGATTTAGCGCCCGTCCTCCGATTGCCTGCAGGAAATAAGGATTACGCGCCCAGTTGCAGAATGGGTGAGTGGTTCCCGCAGGCATCGTTCACCATTCGTTGAAAGTGTCGCTGGCTCGCCGGAAGCTCCTGTTCCGGCAATGACAGCGGCACCAGCAATGCATAGCTGCTTCCGCAGGAGGAGCAGCGAATTGCGTCGTGCACAATCCGTCCAATCTGCATTCCTGCGGCCTCGAGCTCGCCGCCTGAGCTCAGCCATTCTCCACAAGCAATCGGGTTGAATCTGAAAGCCATGTTGATCTCCTGGTTCACGCCATTTGCTTCACGCCAGTTGGTTTACGCCGCCTTGAGTTGGCGCATGCTTTTGCCTACCGCATTGGAAATTGTGAAGAGCTTACGAACGGTCACACCAGCCACCCTGCGTTCCACCAGCGAATGCAGGCCCATCGAAGCGGCACAACCGCATTGAGAACAGTCGGGATTACCGCCGAACTGACACGGAGCGATTCGGGTGCTTAGATCTGCTGAAATGGTTTCGGTAACTTGTGAAAAGACGCACTCATCTGGAGATTTGGGCGGAGAGAGAAAACCGCGAATCATGCCCGGACTCATGTCGAGCTTGGATATGTGAGGACGCAAACGAAGGAGTTCGTCGACCACATATCGCCGCTGCTCCGGGCTGAGGATCTCGGCATCGGAGCTGCCGATCTGCGGAGTGAACAGGCTGATCCAGATCTGATTCGCTTCAGGGCGTTGCTGCCAGTACTGGAGAAATTCCTCAATATACGTCGCGCGCTGCAGCATCGCTGTGGTAACGGTGCAGTGGACGGTGATCTTTCGGCCGGCAACGTTCTTCAGAATGCGATCGTACGTCGCGGGAGCGCGGCGGCGGTCGTGCTCTGCTGGTAAGCCGTCGATGGAAACGACAAGTTTGAAATTCCGCAGCTCGTTCCACTCACAGGGTATTTGGCGGAAGGCACTGGTCACTAATTGCACATAGATGTGCCGCTTCGCGAGCTCAGGGAGAAGTACCATCAACTCGCGATAACGCACGAGCGGATCGCCGCCAACAATGGAGAGATGCAGAGGCTGTAGCTCATCGACGATCGCCAGAACACGCTGGACCAGCGTGTCTCCGCGTTCATCACTCAGTTGGCGCAGAGTAACGGTCCCGCCAAGATGCTGCGGGTCGTAGGCATAGCATCCGGGGCAGCGCAGAGGACATTCCTTCGTTAGTTCGATTGAAAGAAGAGGCTTGCGACCGTGGAGCACGGTGCCCCATGCCTTGATTGCGTCCTTGCGGTCCATGAAAACTTTTTCCAGCCAGCGGTTATGACCTGGCTCATTCGAAGTCTGGGATGTCGGCTAAGTTGGGGAATCGACGACGAAATCAGGGCGAGTCTAGCAGCGGTACGTAACTAGAATGTTAAGTTTGTCGGCCTCTTTCGTCAGGCGAAGCGGCTCGGACAGGACAGAGGGAACTTGGGTTTGCAGCCCCGAATCCAGAAGCACCGACGTTTGCACAATGTGAAGCGGGACGTGGATTTTGGTGTTTTGCACCGTGAGCGGAAGATCAACAAAAGGCGAAACGACAATCACGACGACACACGTAACCAGCGTGATCGCAACCGCGGCTTTGAGAATTCCGGTGCCCATAGCTTATGCGAGGCGAGCTGAACAAATTTGGTTGCGCCCCGGGTGCCAGATTCCTATTCTTGCATACAGGGACACAGCCATTGCAAGTCAATTACATGCGGATTCAACAGGTCCCAACGGAGCGAACATGGTCCGAACACTTTTGCGGTCGGCAATTCTTCTTGCTGTTTTCTCAGTGACTCTGTCAGGACCTCATGCGGCCGCTCAGGAGCAACCCGCACCTGGAAAGCCTACGTTCCTCAGTCCATCTCAACGGCTGATGAACGCGAAGACAGTCTACTTAAGGAATGCCGGGGGAAGTTCCATACCGTTTGACGTCATCAACGGGGAATTCGAGGGCTGGGGACGATTTACAGTCGTTGACTCTCCGCAAAAAGCCGATCTGGTTGTGGAGGTGACTTCCCCCGAAGACATAAAGCCCAGCACTTCGACGGGCAGTCATATTTCGTCGTCGGGTGCACCGGAGCAGACGACGACGACCACGCACGAGATCGGTAGCGATCGGGTGAAGATGGTAGTGCAGGACGCCAAGAGCCACATCGTTCTCTGGGCAGGCACTCAGCAGGCGAAGTCGGCAATGAAGCAGCGGTCTTACAACGACAACCTTGTAGAGGCGGGGCAGAAGCTGATGAGGCAATTCCATGACCGCATCGAACCGCCCGCGGCCAAATGAAGCAGCGGCAACAGTTGCGGCATCTGGTTGATGGCTGTTACTGTGAAATCTCGTGAATCAAGCGTGTCATAAATGCGGCGCAGTCATAGAAGAAGGAGCTGCGTTCTGCCAGGAATGTGGCGCTCCTCAAATCCGGGTGCTCTCGGTGGAACCGGAGATTGTATCTCCGCCTACTTCTGAAGGCGCACGACCGCCGGAGCATTCGGTTGTGCTTCCCGGGGCACAAGGACCTCTCATCTCCCGCACTTCTGTGAACTGGTCGAAAGCGTTGCGCGCTGCGGGACTGGCCGGCATTTTGCTCGGGATTAGCTGGGTCATCCCTCCAGCGATGTACCTGTTCTGGATGTTGGCGTGTGGCGCATTCGGAGTGGCGCTGTACCATCGCCAGAATCCTCAGACGGAACTTACTCGCGGGGTCGGAGCGCGAATTGGAGCTGTAGCTGGGGTGATCGCGTTTGCGATCTTTGCGGTGATGACTTCGCTGCAGCTACTGCTGACAAGGGGCAGTGGCACGATGCGAACTCTGCTGCTGGAGGCGCTCGAGAAATCCCAGGGATCCAATCCCGATCCGCGTTCGCAAGAGTTGCTTCAGAAGATGACCACGCCCGAGGGATTGGCCGTCATGGTGACCTTCGCCATGGTGCTGCTGTTTTTCGTTTTCCTGGGCCTTTCTGCAATAGGCGGCGCGCTGGGCTCGTCATTCTTTCGGCAGAAGAGCAGGGATGCCGGTCCGAGCTTGGAATAGAAAAGCCTAGCCCGCAGGCTGCGTCAGCATCTTATACAACGCTCAGTAAGCAAAACCATCGGGTTGCGATACGGCTCCGACGTGGATCTGTTGGTCAATGAACTGCCGACCCGCTTCGAGTGCCTTCTGATTCAACTCCAAAAGCGCAGATTTCTTTACGGTCTTCTGAATCACTGCGAGCGCTTGAGCGATTGGCAGGCATTCCGTCTCTTCGAGCAGGGCTCCGAGCATCACGACATTAGCGACTTTGGCGCTACCGATGCGGTCAGCAATTTCCGACGCCGGAATGCAGATCACGCGGGCCTGCGGTGCGCTGAAGTCCGGTGGCAGACTCTCGCGGTTGTAGAAGATGGTCCCGCCTCGCGCTACCTGCGGTCCAAACTTGCGCAGCGAGATTTCGTTCATGGCGATGAGGACATCGGGTTCGGGTGCGAGCGGCGAACCGATTCGTTCGTGCGACAGGCAGACGTAGCAGTGGGCGCTACCACTGCGCATCTCTGGACCGTACGAAGGAAGCCAGCTTACCTCTAGCCCTTCGCGCATGCCCATCTCGGCGATCAGAACGCCGAGAAGAAGCGTGCCTTGTCCCCCAAATCCGGCGGCATTGATTCTCAGGTCGCGCGTGCGATGACGAGCGGTTGAAGTTTGCTGTGCTTCGGAATCGAGCTCGAGGGCTTCCGCAACTGTCTTCTGAGGCACGGGAATGATGGTGGGCTCCGGCTTGCGATCGCGAAATACGCCTAGCGGGAAGGTTGGAATCATTTTCTCCGCGACCCAACGCCGAGCCTCGACGGGATCCTTCTTCCAGATGGTCGGACACGGGGAGAGAATCTCGACGAGAGAAAAACCTGCGCCCTGCGTTTGGAGTTCGAGCGCTTTCTTCACGGCTTTGCGCGCCCGCATGATGTTCTTGTTGTCGGAGAGCGCAACACGTTCGATGTAGACCGGCGCTTCCAGAGACGACAGGAGTTCCGCAACATGCAGCGGATATCCTTCGTTGGTGGGACGGCGTCCCCAGGGACTGGTGGTGCTGGCCTGGCCCACGAGCGTCGTGGGAGCAAGTTGGCCCCCGGTCATCCCGTAGATGGCATTATTCACAAAGAATACGGTGATGTTTTCGCCACGATTGGCCGCATGCACGATTTCCGCTGTGCCGATGGCCGCAAGATCGCCGTCTCCCTGGTAGGAGATGACGAGCTTGTCGGGATGCGCGCGCTTGATGCCGGTGGCGACCGCCGAGGCGCGTCCGTGAGCGGCCTGCACATTGCCTACGTCAAAGTAGTAATAAGCGAATACGGAGCAGCCAACCGGGCTGACCACGATGGTGTTGTCTTTGGCGCCGAGCTCTTCGATGGCTTCGCCAATTAACTTATGAGCGATGCCGTGACCGCATCCGGGGCAGTAATGCGTCTGATGTTGGAGTTCGGCCTTGCGCTCAAAGCGGTCGTAAAACGATGTCGACTTCGAATGAAGTATTTCGTATTCCAAAGTGAACTCCTTGAACAAACCGTCGTTCGTCCTTGGTCGTTGGTTGCTTGCTGAACCCAGTCGGTTACAGCTACTGGCTGCGCTTCTTCCTAACGACGAATGACTAACGACTAAGCTAACGACCAACTGCTGCCGACCGAGGACAGTCGTTTGTTTCGCTGATCTTCGCCATCAGCTGCGAAAGCACTTCGTCGACGGATGGAACATTTCCGCCGGATCGTCCATAGAACTCGACCGGAACGCGTCCGTTCAAAGACAGCTTTACGTCTTCGACCATCTGACCGGTGCTCATCTCAACTACCTGCACGAACCGGCAGTGATCCGCGATATCGATCAGCGGTCGCGATGGGAACGGCCAAAGCGTAATCGGGCGGAACAGCCCGACGCGCAATCCCTGCGCGCGTGCCTGGTCGACCGCGGAACGCAACACGCGCGACACGATTCCATAACCAACCAGAAGAATTTCGGCATCTTCGGTGCGGTAGCCCTCGTAGCGCGGCTCGAGTTGCTGCGCCAGGCGATACTTGGATTCAAGCTTCTGAACATGGTGTTCGAGATCGTCGGGTTCGAGATAAATCGAGCTGATCAGGTTCTTGCGTGTTTCCGCGGTACCGCAGACAGCCCAGGGTTTTTCAGGGATGGCGGTTTCGACTTCGGCGATATCGAGCGGCTCCATCATCTGGCCAACAAAACCATCCGCCAGCACAACAACGGGATTGCGATAACGATCCGCAAGTTCGAACGCGAGCATCGTGAGGTCGGCCATCTCCTGCACCGACGCGGGCGCAAGCACCAGGTTCTTGTAATTACCGTGCCCCCCGCCCTTCACCACGCAGAAATAGTCGCTCTGCTCGGGAGCAATGTTCCCCAGTCCCGGTCCCGCGCGCATCACGTCGACGATCACGCACGGAAGCTCCGCGCCCGCAAGGTACGAAATGCCTTCCTGCATCAAGCTGAGCCCGGGACCAGACGAGGCGGTCATGACGCGGACGCCAGCGGCCGCTGCGCCGTAAACCATGTTGATAGACGCAACTTCACTTTCTGCCTGGATGAAAGTTCCTCCGATTTCGGGCAGCAGGAGCGCGGCGTATTCAGCGATCTCGCTGGCTGGGGTGATGGGATAGCCGTAGTAGGCGCGGCAACCCGCGAGCACGGCTCCTTTCACGACCGCAACGTTTCCTTTACACAGTTGACGCATGCTGTACCTCCTGAGCGGGCTTCGGCACCACCATGCGATAGACGGTGATCGCGCCCGGTTCCGGACAGCAATAGAAACAAATGCCACATCCGGTGCAGCCATCGCCAAGGTACTCCGCGGCGTGCACGCCGTACTGATTCAGTTCAGCTTGCAGGCGCAGCACCTTGGGCGGGCAGGACTCGACACAGAGGCCGCAGCCCTTGCACTCGTCATGACTGATTTCAACATTTCCTCTTGCTGCCATTTTTGTTCACCTCGCAGCGGCCAACGACGGCCGGTGCAACCACTTAGTTCGTTCGCAGTAGTCGTAAAGCTCGTTACGGAAATTCGGATGGGCAATCTGGATCAGCGCTTCGGCGCGCTCACGGATGGTTTTGCCATGCAGGTAAGCCACGCCGTACTCAGTAACCACGTAGCGGATAAGTCCGCGCGATGTGACCACGCCTGCCCCTGGATTCAGTTGTGGCACGATTCGTGACAACGCGCCTTTCTTAGCGGTGGAAGGCAGAGCGATGATCGGCTTACCACCCTTGGAGCGCGAGGCGCCGCGCAGGAAATCGACCTGTCCGCCAATGCCGCTGTAGAAGCTTTGCCCGATGGAGTCGGAGCAGACCTGGCCCGTGATGTCGATTTGCAATGCCGAGTTAATAGCAACCATGTTGTCGTTGCGAGCGATCTGGTGAGGATCATTGGTAAAGGCGTTCGGGCGCAGTTCGAATAGCGGATTGTCATTGATGTAATTGAACAGTTCGCGCGTGCCGAGCATGAAACCCGCGACGATCTTGCGGGGCAATAGTGTTTTGCGGCGGCCGGTAATCACGCCTGCTTCGATCAGTGGAATGACGCCATCTCCGACGAGTTCCGAGTGAACACCGAGATCTTTGCGATCCAAGAGCAAAGGCAGTACCGCGTTCGGGATTCCACCTATTCCGGTTTGCAGCGTTGCGCCATCTTCGATCAGGGTGGCCACATTCTTCGCAATCGCGCGATGCAGATCGGTGATCTGCGCCGTTGGCATCTCGCAGAGTGGCCGAGACGTTTCCACAAAGGCGTTGATCTGGCTGACGTGTATGAAGCTGTCCCCATAGGTGCGTGGCATCTGGTCATTGACCTGCGCAGCCGTGTAGCGAGCAACCCTGCTGGCCGTCATGGTAGTGTCGACGCCAACGCCAAGGCTGCAAAAGCCGTGCTCGTCTGGCGGGGAGACCTGGATCAGCGCCACGTCTATGCGCATCGTTCCGGTCTCGAACAGATCTTCGACTTCGCTCAGGTAGACGGGAGTGTAGTCAGCACGTCCTTCGTTGACGGCGTCCCGCACATTGCCGCCGATGAACATGGCGTTATGGCGGAAATGGCCTTCCATCTCCGGCGCGACGTACGGGGCGGTCCCCAGCGTTAAGAGGTGGACGATTTCGACATCATGAACAAAAGGCGCCCGCCCCATCAGCGCCTCGACCAGCGTTTCCGGTTCGGCGCATCCGGGGTGAATGTAGACGCGCATTCCTGAATCGACGCAGCGCAACGCATCGCGCGCAGACATCAGTTTGCGCTTGTATTCCAGCATCCAAGCTGACATGAATTCGTCCTTCTCCTGCCCCAGCCTGGTCGTCGCGTCAGGTTATTTGGCCATCGCAACGGTCTTGTGCTGGTTCCGCAGTTCCTCGCATTCCTGCTCATAACCAACGGCTGCCCAGTAAATGGCGCGGTCGAAGAATTGCCACAGCAACTCCAGTATTTCCAACTCGCCGAAAATTTCTGCAGGACGATCCAAGTTCTCTTCCTGCTTGAGGTACTCCCAGAGGTTCTCGCGCGTAAGAACGATTGCCCACATCAACTGGCTGAGCGGTACGCCCTGGAAGGAACGCCGCTTGCCGATTTCTGTATAGCGCCGGGCTATGTCTGCTTCTGACTTGCCGAGCAGCCACTGGCCAAGATGGGTGTAGATTTCGAAAACGGCGGTGCGAAAGTCTTCGCGCGGAACGTTATGAAACAAACTGGCTTTGTCGGAAGCCTGAATCTTCAGCAGGAGTCGGTCGGCCAATTTATCAGAGTGGGTTTCGATCAGTCGCACTAAACGATATGCGAGCATCATGGCGTCCTCCTCGTGGTCCCAGCCCGTCTTTTATGCGGCAAGTGATGGCAGTGTCGTGAAAAGAAGGCTTTGGGATTGGGCGAACCTCGCTCGGGGAACCTCCCCACAAGGTCTGCGCTATTACGCTACAGTTTGTTTCTATGCGCGGAGAAAGGCCGTGATAAGAGTCACTAAATTGGGTGACTGCTATCACCAGAATTGATTGACCTATAACTGGGGCTTATGGGCAGAGCTGGATGGGGTCATCGCGCGCTCATTGTCTAATGTCGGATGGTTGGGAATCGGAATGGAGAAACCATTTTGGAACTTCTCCTCGAAGGAGATCTCGCCAAAGGCCAAACAGCATAGCCCGGCACGTGAGTGCCGGGTGACGAAGGGTTAGCGTTCCACCTGAGTCCCGGTAGGGACGGCACTAAGCCCGTGCTTCTCCAAGATCGCGGCGATCTCTGCGCGGGAATCCTTTTTGAGATGATGTTGTGCCTGGTTGTCGATGTAACGGATCGTAGCTTCCGAGTGGGACATGCTAACGCTGAAGGCGGCGTATCCTTCCTGCCATGCAAACTCGCCGACGTTCGCGTCCTCATGGATCCACCGTGATGAATTGGCTTTGATCTTCTGCACTATTTCGGCAAGAGTCGCAGTCGCGGGCAGACCAAGAAAAAGATGAACGTGATCTTTCGTTCCGCCTATGGCATAGGTCTTTGCGTCCAGTTTCTTGATGATTCCGGCGACGTACGCCCATAGTCGGGGGAGTAGTTGCTCTGGAATCATTGGTCGCCGGTCCTTTGTGGCGAAGACGATGTGAATGCGATTGCTGATAAATGTGTGATGAGACATGCCGTCCCTACGGGACTCGGTGATTTTGCTTTGCGGCAATCCGGCACTCACGTGCCGGGCTATACCGTCTCGATTGTAGGTGGTGGGGTGAGCCGTATGGGCAAACCTGCACGCAACAGATTTGCATGGCGGTTGCCGATTTGAACCTTTTGCAATTTCAATTCCGTGAGGGTTGTGTCGTCCCTGCCGGGACTCGGTGATTTTGCTTTGGGGGCACCCGGCACTCACGTGCCGGGCTATGCTGTTTCGATTCTGATAAGGTCCTTCCAAACGCGGCACTGATCGCAGGTTAAGGGACGAATACCTAAGCCTAAAAATGCCTCTCCGAGTAGCGCGAATCGCCCCAGAGTTCCTACAATAGAGAGATGTCACGGTACCACCTGATCAGGTCCCTTTTCTTTCTTCTACTTACATGTCTGACGGCCGCAGCAATGGCCGAGACTGCGGCGTTCGACCTCACGGGTCCCCAACTGGAGATCAAGGTTACCCGGAATGGAAAGACGCTCCCGATCGCGAGTGTGCCCAACCTCCAACCCGCTGATCGCCTGTGGATTCATCCCACTTTTTCCGACGAGCAGTCGGTGCGCTACCAGTTGATCGTTGCATTCCTGCGCGGGACCACCAACCCGCCGCCAGAGAACTGGTTCATCCGGGTCGAAACGTGGGACAAACACGTGCGAGAAGAGGGAGTGGTGATTACGGTTCCGCAGGACGCGCAACAGGCGCTGCTGTTCCTGGCGCCGCAGACCAGTGGAGGTTTTGGTGTGCTGCGCGGAGCGGTGCGCGCCAAGCCAGGCGCTTTTGTGCGCGCGTCGCAGGACCTGAATCGCGCCAGCCTGGATCGAACTCGCCTCGACTTCTATCTGAGCGCGGTGAAACAGACTTCGGACATGAATCCGGAGAAGCTGCAGGCTCGCTCTACTCTGCTCGCACGCAGTCTGAACATGAAGTTGGACCAGCAGTGCTTCGACAAGCCGAGCGAGCAGCAGGCGCCGTGCCTGACACAGAACACCGATCAACTGGTGCTGGATGACGATCACAGCCAATCGATGGTAGCCGCGCTGACGTCGGGCCCGAATTCCGACCTGATCGGCCAGATCAGCACGACAAAGCTTGCTGGCGGTGGGACCTATAGCCCGTATGTCGGCTCCATTGTGGACATGGTGCGCGTGATGGAGTCGTTTCACTCGCCGCAGTATCAGTACATACCCGCGCTTTCGATACCCAGGGGCGAGCAACTCAATTTGCGTCTGAACAATCCGCCTTCGTTTCGCAAACCGCAGTCGGTACTCGTGATCGGACTGCCCCCGATCGAGGCTGCACAATTCCCGCCGCTACGTGCGGTCGATCCGAAGGAAGTACTCTGCTTGCGCAAGCCGTCACTGGTATTGCCGGCAGAAGGCGCGCCGCTGGTTTTTTCTACGTCGATGGCGCGCGATCTGGTCTTGCATGTGGAAGACAAGTCAGGACATAAGGTCGACCTGCCCATCAAGGCTGATGCAGCAGAAGGCGGCTTCCTGGTCGATGAGAAAACATTGGGCGCTGCCAATCTCGATATCGAAGTGACCGGAAGCTTGCGCGGCTCATGGGGATTCCAGCCCTTCACAGGGCCGACGTACCACTTGTTCAGTTCGCGTGCCTCGAAGTGGGAGGTTCCCGCGAGCGAGAGTGCATCGCTTATTGTCGGACGCGAGGACACGCTGCACCTGAAGTCTCCCGCCGCGTCTTGCGTCGAAGAGGTGAGCTTCGAAGATCACAAAGGCAAGAGCGCCAAAGCCGTCTGGAAGCTGGTGAAGCCGGATGAGTTGGAAGTGAAATTACCGCTGCAGGACGTGCCGCCCGGGCCGGTCACCATCAGCATGAAGCAGTACGGACTCGCGGCGAATGACGAATTGTCCTTGCGTGCCTATTCGGAAGTAGGGCATCTCGATCACTTCGCGTTCAATGCCGGGGACAAGCAGGGCGAGCTGCGAGGCACGCGCCTGGATGAGGTCGCAAGCTTGGATCTGCAGGGATTGCATTTCACGCCGGCGGCGTTGTCGCGGGTCGATCAAAAAGATGATTTGCAGCTGATTACCGCGGATGAAGCTGCCGCTGCTGCCCTGGAACCAAATCAGAAACTGACTGCGAAAGTGGAGTTGAAAGACGGACGAGTTCTGGCGTTGCAGACGACCGTTCAAGCGCCAAGGCCGAAGGTGACGCTGGTGAGCAAGAACATCGAGCTTGCGGGCGATGCCACGGCCGCGCGCATGCGTTTGACGAACGGGGACGACCTGCCGCTGAACGGACGACTGTCTTTCCTCGTCAAGACAGAAGTTCCGGCAGCATTCCCTCGGGAAGAGAAAATTGAAGTAGCCGGGCCCGATGATTCGTTTCAGACTTCTCTGTCGGTGGGAGACGGATCGCTGGTGCTACAGGATTCGCAAACGGTACTCGCGTCGTTGGATCCCATGAAGGCATTTGGGCCGTCTGCATTCGGAGCCCTTCGTTTTCGAGCCGTTAATGCTAATGGCGTTTCGGGCGAATGGCAGCCGCTGGCGAACCTGGTGCGGGTCCCAGGATTCAAGGACGTGCGTTGCCCCGATACGCCCGACCGGCAATGCACCTTGAGCGGCACGAACTTGTTCTTGCTGGACTCGGTGGCGTCGAATTCGCAATTCAACAGGAGCGTGGCCGTGCCCGCCGGTTCTTCCGGGCCAACTCTGAACGTCCCGCGTCCGAATGGCACCCTGCTGTATTTCAAGCTGCGGGATGATGTGGATTCGGTGAATTCGGTAGCTCTACCGGTCTTGCCGGAGTGATCCAGGGCGGGCACGACGTTAAAACGTGCCCGTCAACGCTCCGATCCGATGCCGCCTTGTAGTCGACCTCCACTGAACCGAGCAAACCTGCCGTGCAATGCCTGCCGAACGCCGCGCCCCTGAGATTCTCGTTTCCCCTCGCGGTGCCTCGATCTGTTTAAAAGTTTGTTTATCGCCAGAGCGGGCGTAACCTTTTCACCATTTCCAAGGTTGAGGTAAGTGAGTAAGGGCTCCGCGGAGAACCGGCTTGAAAGCTGTTGAACCAGCAACCGACGACCGGCTGGCGATTGAGGCGGCGAAGCGCGATCCATCGCGTTTTGCCGAACTGTACGAGAACAACTTTGAGCGGGTCTACGCGTATGTCGCGCGCCGTGTAAGCAATCGCGAAGAAGCGCAGGACTTGACCGCCGAAGTTTTTCATCATGCGCTGGCTAACATCGGCCGCTATGAATGGCGAGGCGTCCCATTCGTGGGATGGCTATACCGGATTGCAGCGAATGCAATCGCGGATCGATGGTACCGTGCAGTTCGCGAAGGACAAAACGGTGACGCCGAATCCGTAGCCGTGGAAGAAATCGGCGTCGATAACGAGATTGAACGCGCGCCATGCTGTTTCAACTGGTTGACAGCCTTCCGCCTGATCAGCGCCTGGTCATAGCCCGGCGTTTCGTGGACCAGCGGAGCATTCGCGAAATAGCCGCGGAGCTCGGGCGGTCTGAAGGAGCCGTCAAACAGCTGCAGTTCCGTGCGTTGCACACGTTGCGAACGCATATGAGGAGCCATCATGGCTAGCCCAAGTTTTTACGATCGATTGGACGAAGAGATCAGCAAGGTAATCGCTGATCCCAACTGGGAGGCAGTCGATGCAGAGACGCCCAGCGAGACTGACAAGAGTCTGGACGAATTGCTTGCGGTTGCTGCCGATTTGAGAATGATGCCCAGCGCCGAGTTTAAGGCAAAACTGCGGGAGGATTTGTTCGCGACCGCGCGACCGCAAGCAGTTGCGGCGCCTGAAGCGCTGGAAGAGTCGATTCTTCCCACATTATTCGGCGACGGGTACGGCGCATATCCGGTGCATCGTTACAGTTTTGCAGCTTCCGTGGCGCTGCACGGCGCAGCCCTCGCGCTGATTCTGTGGTCGGGACTGTGGTTTGTGGGACATCAGCAGGAGATCAAGCGACAGGTGGTTGGAGTCCTCACCGACGTGAGCCCCTACATCCTTCCGCCCGCAAAGCAGCAAGCCGGAGGCGGTGGAGGCGGCGGCGACCGCGACAAACTTGAGGCCTCGAAGGGCGCCGCGCCGAAATCCGCGCGCGATCAGATTACGCCTCCGATGGTCGTGATTCGAAGTGGACATCCGCAGCTTGCCGTGGAGCCTACGGTGGTACTGCCGCCGGATATCAAACTGCCATCGTTTCCGACCACTGGCGATCCAATGGCCAAGGTACTTGGTCCGCCGTCGAACGGCACCGGATCCGGTGGAGGCATCGGCAGCAGCAGCGGTGGTGGAATTGGCAGCGGTTTCGGGCCGGGAGTTGGTCCCGGTTATGGTGGCGGGATCGGGGGAGGGGTCTACCGTGTTGGTGGCGGAGTAAGCGCGCCGCGCGTGCTCTATTCACCAGATCCGGACTATTCGGACGAAGCGCGAAAAGCCAAGTATCAGGGCAGCGTAGTTCTGTGGATTGTCGTTGGCCCTGACGGCCGCGTGCGAGATGTACGCGTTCAGCGGACCCCTGGCCTTGGCCTGGACCAGAAGGCGATCGAAGCCGTACGCAAATGGGAATTCGAACCCGCGAGGAAGAATGGACAACCCGTTGCCGTGCAGGTCAATGTTGAAGTGAATTTCAGGTTGTACTGAACTCTCCCTACGTTGCAGGTTTGTGAATATCTGCAGTTAAGAGCCCGCCCCTAAGAAGGCGGGCTTTCCTTTGAAGGCACGCACTGCCTCCCACTTTCACTTCTGTGACTGCCTATTTCGCTATTTCTTCATCCAACTGATGGCTTAAGAGGAAGATTGTTAGAGGAAGATTGTTGATGATCGAAACTGTGCCAAAGCAGTCGCCCTCTGACGCTCGCAAGGCGCGCACCCGACGGATAGGCCTAGTGGGCGCGGGAATCTGTGTCGCTGTTTTTGTGCTCGGCTGGGTTCTCCTTACCCTGTTTTGGCCTTTCACGCGTGAGAAAGTCCAAGCTGACTTGGGCGAAGCGACGGGCAGCACCGTTGTAATCAAATCACTGCACAAGACGTTCTATCCGCCGGGGTGCGTGATGAAGGGCGTCACTCTCACCCCGCTGCGAAGTCCGCAGCCCGGAGCGTCTATCGAAATCCAACAACTCACGATCCGGTCGACCTATTCACGCTTGCTCTCAAAGCACGTGGACATGATTGTCGACGGCGCGCAAGCAAACCTGCCGAGCGCCGGGCAGGATAGCGGTTTCCGGTTCAGCTCACGGTCCAAGGCGATCGTTGACGAAATCGATGTGAAGAACTCTGCGTTGCTCTTTCACGCGAAAGCGAACACTGCCGGCGCGCGTTTCGATATTCACGAACTAGATCTGAAACATCCGGGCACGCGTCAAGAAATGCCATTCCAGCTCAAGTTGCATATTCCCGAGCCGCCCGGAGAACTTCAAGTCTCCGGCAAACTGGGGCGATGGAGAACGGACGATTCAGCGCAGACGCCCCTCTCCGGCACCTATTCTCTACAACGCGCAGATCTAGGCGTATTCAAGGGTATAGGAGGGACTCTTTCGTCCGATGGGCATTTCGATGGAAATATCCAGCACATCCAAGTGCAGGGATCAGCCGATACGCCCGACTTCGAAGTGACGCGCAGCGGACACAAGGTGGACGCTATGGGAGATTTTCGCGCGCTGGTGGACGGAACCAATGGCACGGTGGATCTGCAGGAAATTCATGCCGCTTTCCGCAAAACAACGGTGCAGTCGAATGGAATGGTTGCGAAAGGGGAGGGCGGGCGTAGTGCAAATTTGAAGCTGGAAAGTCGCGACGGACGGATTCAGGATGTTCTCTTGTTGTTCATTACTTCGCCGGTTTCTCCGATCACTGGAGACGTCACTTTCAATGCGACTGCCAAGGTTCCGGGAACGATGCAGGGCTTCGTGCGCAAAGTCGAATTCACGTCCGACTTCACGATTGACAACGGGCACCTCACAAATCCGAACACACAGTCCAAGATGGATCACTTGAGCCAGCAGGCACAGGGCGAGAAACAAACGGATGATCCCGCAAACGCCATTTCCAATCTGACGGGGCACGTGGAACTGAGAGGTGGCGTTGCGAACTTCACCGATCTGAAGTTCAGAGTGCCCGGAGCGCTGGCGCATTTGCATGGCACATTTGACGTGGTCACGCAGAAGGTCGATATGAGCGGCTTGTTACTGATGGAAGCCGATCTTCCTCACGCAACCTCGGGCATCAAATCTTTCCTGCTGAAGCCGATCAATATCTTTCTGAAAAAGAACCGGCATGGTGGAGCGCGCATTCCGCTCACAATCACCGGAACCTACGACAAGCCTGTCTACAAGACCGATCCGATGTGACGCACCCTATTGCAACGCTTCGAGCATGGCGCCGTACGCAGGCTTCTTCTGATAAGCACTGTCCCAAGGGAGAGCCCATCCGTTTCCCGGGAACGTCGCGGGGATCCAGGAATACTTGTCGGTGAAGCCCCAGGTTTGAATCATCTTGCAGGCGGGCTGATGTATGCAGGCATCGACGATCTCGTCGTAAAGCTTCGCCTGCCTGTCGAGGCTGGCGGCATCATCCGATTGCAGCCGCACGTCGAGTTCGGTGATGTGAATCTCCAGTCCGAGATCGGCAAAGCGCTTCAGGTTCGCTGCCACGGATTGCAGATTCTCCGGGGTGTCGTCTTTCAATGTGACATGCATCTGGAAGCCGATGCCGTCGATGGGAACGTTGCGATTCTTGAAATCGCGCGCCATCGCGTAGATCGCGTCTGACTTCTTGTTTACGATCTCCGCGCCGTAGTCGTTGTAAAAAAGCTTGGCTGCGGGATTCGCGGCATGCGCCCACTCGAATGCCGTACTGATGTATGTCGTTCCTTTCCCCGCGAATCCGATGCCCGGCTGGTTGTACCAGATGGTGTCGCGCAACGTTCCGTCATCGTTGAAAGCTTCGTTGACCACGTCGTATGCAAAGATTTTCGCTCCGAAGTGGCGGACGACAGTGTCGATGTGATCTTCGAGGATGGAGTTGAGCTGAGCCGTGTCGAAGTTGCTCTGCGTAACCCAGTCGGGATTCTGCTTGTGCCAGACGAGAGTGTGCCCGCGGACTTGCAATCCGTGGCGTTGCGCGAACGCAACCAGTCGGTCGGCAGCAGCAAAATCGTACGGTTGCATATCGATATTGGGCCGCGGATGGATCGGCGCGAACTTCATTGCGTTCTCCGGTTCGACGCCCGCAAACTCAGTAGTGAGAACGTTCGCGTATTGCGTGTCATCGAGATGAGCCGGATTCACCGCGGTGCTGATCAGCACTTTATGGCGCGTTCCGGCCGCTTTAAGCGTCGAAGCCGGAGGAGCCGTAGCCTTGTCGTGCGACTTCCGGCGGTGCGGCCATGGAGTAAGTATCACGAGGAATGCGGCCAGCAGGGCTACTCTTCTAGCCGGGTTAAGCGCGCGTACGATTGGGAAGCGATGTACTGGGGAGTTCACAACAATTGACATGATCGACAGCGGCATTGTAAGGGAGCGCTGCTGGAATGGCGACGAAAAGTTGACCCCTTTCTGCAAGTTTGAACGCGCCGAGCGAACTGTTTTGGGGCGTCCTGGGATATTGCTAACGGTCCCGCTTAGGCTGAGTCTAAGAGCCTGGAGGACGGGGACTTGAACCTGAGGGAAGTGCTGCGCCAGACCGTCAGCTCGATTGCGGCCCACAAAATGCGCAGTTTCCTTACGATGTTCGGCATCATTTGGGGCATCACTTCCGTCATCCTCTTAGTTGGCTTAGGTAAGGGCTTCGACCAGGATCAAAAAGAGCGACTCAAAACGATCGGCGTTGATCTCGCCATTATCTGGGGAGGACGCACCAGCGCGCAGGCAGGAGGTTATGCGGCCGGCCGACCCATTCATCTTTCGATCGACGATGCGTACATCATTAAAGAGCAGTGCTTCCTGATCAAGACCGTCAGCCCTGAGCTGCGCCGCAGCGTGCCGGAAGTGAGCCGTTACAATGCCGCTTCGCGTCCCGTGCGCGGCGTCTGGCCCGAGTATCAGCGCTTCCGCTCGCTTAAGGTGCAGGAAGGGCGGCTCATGCTCGACGAGGATGAGACCGAAGGCCGCCGCGTCGTGGTGCTCGGTATCGAATCTCGCGATCAACTCTTTCCGGGAAAACCTGCGATCGGCGAGACCCTCACCATGTCCGGTGCGCCGTACACCGTGATTGGCGTGCTTGAAAAGAAGAAGCAGAACGGCAGCTATGGCAGCGGTCCCGATAACACGCAACTGTTCGTGCCGTATTCATCGATGGCCCGCGATTTTCCTCCGCCCGAAAAACCGGGAGTGTTTAAAGGGTGGATCAATAATCTAGTCGTCGAAGTCGCGGACCCCAATCAGCACGAAGCAGCGATCAAACAGCTGTACGACGTCCTGGGACGACGGCATCATTTCGAGCGGGACGATAAAGACGCGCTCTTCATTTGGGATACGCTGGATGGCTCCGAACTGGTGGAACACATCTTCAGCATTATGACCATGTTCTTCGGCGCGGTCGCGCTGATGACGCTCTCGCTCGGCGGCATCGGCGTGATGAACATCATGCTGGTCGCCGTCACGGAGCGCACACGGGAAATCGGCGTGCGCAAATCACTGGGCGCGACGGCCACCGACATTCGCAATCAGTTCTTCGCAGAATCCGTGGCGCTGATGTTGATCAGCGGATCGATCGGTATGGCAATCGGTTTGGGGCTGTGCATCTTGGTGAACAAACTACCGCTGCCTGACGTGGTTCCTCATCCGATCGTCTCTCCGGTTGCTGTGATCGCGTCGCTGCTCACATTGGGCCTGATCACCGTCGCAGCCGGTATGTATCCGGCGCAACGCGCGGCCACACTCAGCCCCATTGAATGCCTGAGGCAGGAGTAAGCATGTACTTGAGGGAACTGATCCTGCAAAGCTGGACGTCGCTCGAGCGCAACCGCCTGCGATCTGTGTTGACGATGATGGGGATCGTGTGGGGCCTGACCACGGTGGTGCTGCTGCTCGGTTATGGCGAGAGCGTGACCAGGGGCATCGTGAATGCGTTCATGGGGATCGGCAATAACGTGATCATGATCTGGGAAGGCCAGACCAGCATGCAGGCCGGAGGCCAGCGCGCGGGGAAACGCATTCATTACAAGTACGAAGACCTGCAGGCGATCCGCGAGGAGGCTCCGTTGGTTCGTGCGGTTAGTGCGGAATGGGACGATCCATTTCCTTACAAGTACGGCGACAAGGTGCGCTCGATTTCCACGAAGGCGATTCAGTATCCCTACCGCGAAATGCGCAAACTGATCATCGCCGAAGGCCGCTACTTCGAAGAAAGCGACTTCACCGAGCACCGGCACGTGCTGATCTTCGGTCCAAATGCGGCGAAAGAAGTTTTTGGCACGCGCGATCCCGTAGGCGACCACGTCACCATCAACGGGCAGACGTGGGACGTGATCGGTCTGCTGGCGCTGAAGATTCAGGATTCCTCGAACAACGGTCCCGATAACTGGAATGTCTTTATGCCGTTCGAGAGCATGCAGGACATCAACGACAAGCATGATCCGGACATGATTGTGTTCCAGCCAGTCACTGGGTTGCTGCACAAAGCCGCACTCCAGCAGGTTCGCGATGTGCTGGCGCGGCGGCACAATTTCGATCCCAAGGATGATAAGGCTACGCCGGAGTGGGACACCATCGACAACGAGAAAGAGCTGGATCAATTTTCAATCGCACTGAAATTGATTCTCGGCGTGATCGGCGCGCTTACCCTCGGCGTGGGTGGAGTGGGCGTGATGAACATCATGCTGGTGAGCGTAACCGAGCGCACAAGAGAAGTGGGCCTCCGCAAGGCCCTGGGCGCGCGCAGGCGCGACATCGCGTTTCAGTTCCTGGTGGAAGCCTTGGTACTCACGTTCGTTGCGGGAGTGATCGGCATGATCGTCTCCGTGTGCCTGGCACATGTCATCCCGCCTATGCCGCTTTATTCGGAACTCTACAAGACCGCGAATCATGAGGGCGATATCTTCCTCAGCACATCGACGAACGTCATGATGATTGCCTTTCTGATCCTCGCGACAATTGGCGTCATGTCAGGCATGTGGCCCGCATGGAAGGCCGCTAATATGGAGCCAGTGGAGGCGCTGCGGTACGAATAGCTTTTTTCACCACAGGGGCACAGAGACACGGAGAAAAAAGACAGGGCTCAGCAGTGCTGGTTCGTCACTATGCTCTGGCTGCAGAAATCACATCCGGCTGATCTCGAAACTGGCTGGAGTTCGTTTTTTCATTGCCGCTTCGGAAGGATCGTATTAACAGGAAACTCAGGACAGCAAATAAGACTGCGGCTCCAACCGAAAACACGACGAGAGAATTGCGCGGGCTCATCCCCTTCACATACATTCCAACCGCCATTCCTTCGATGCTAAGGGTCATCAGCAGCATGGCGCTCATCAGCGCCGGGGCGAGAGTGAAGGCCACTGTTTTCCTGCGCAGAAGCAGTATCCCGCAGATGAACCACGCGGGGAGGAAGGTGGATAAGTCCAGAACGGCAGCCGGATGTGTGAACAGCCCGGTTTCGACGACCTCCTGTGGCGGCGTTCCCGAGCGCAGCGCTGGAATGATTTGCTGCAGCCATTGAACTGCGGTGAGCAGCGCAAAGAGCATTAGCACGATTGCAGTCGTTTTCACTGGAGCGCGCGGTCCGTATCTCGCCGCGATCTCGTTGACAGGGAGCGAACTGAGGCTCCCAACAATCCCATAAAAACTGAAACCCAAAACGCCACAGTAGACAAAGAACAGCTGATTGAAGTGAACGGCCAGTGCATAAAAGATCGAGCTATACAAGATGCACAGAAGCGCGCCCAACCAGATCAGTCGCGCCGCGATTGAGCCTCGATACGCCAGAATTGCGCTCACCAGGAGTACGGGTACGATCACGAACAGGTTAACGACGTCACCTGCCATGCCTTGCACTGCCCACTTGATCTTCTCCTGCGCGTACGTCGGTGGCCAGAAAACACCAGCTGCCGCAGTTGCCGAAAATAGCGCGGCCAGAGGCAGGCTCATCCAGAGGACAAATCGGCCGGTTCGTGTTTCCATAACTGCGCTCTCCTGTCGAGGCTACTATCGGAGGACGTCCCAAGCGAGGCATGCATTTCGGCGTTTTTCTAGCGTGCGAGATTTGTAGTACGGATTCGGGAATTTCTCGGAGTCGGATTACATCACCGGTTCAGCCAGATGTGCAGGCCCAGGCAAACCACCAGTGTCACCATGACCCAATAATGCCATGCGCGAAGCGATGCGCGTTTCGTGCCGGGCGCCTGAAGGTAGAGACCGAGCACGACCTGCGTGAGCATCAGAAACCAAGCTGCGGTTGCGAACCAAAGGCCTGCGAGGTTCATGTTGGCCACGCGCCCCGGGCTCATCGCCAGCCATCCATGTGCGCTGCCGAGAATCAGCACGCCATATCCGATCCAGTAGTGAGGCCACATGCGATTGAGATACGGGCGCGCGTATGCGACCAGCCCCAGCCACGAGCTCAGAGCAGTCCGGCGGAGCAAGTAGGGCAGAAGGATTTCGACTCCGACCAGCGGGACCGATGCCCAGCCGCTCGCACTTATGGCGAAATAGCGGGACAACATCAGTGCACTTCGACGAAGCCAGTGAGAATCACGATCTGCTCCGCATTGATCCGATGATCCGAATCAACCGTGCCCGTCACGTGCAGTATTGCGGCAGGGCGAACATCCGTGGCCTTGCCCATCACGAACCGGGTCTTGCCATCGGACCGGATGGTCACTGGCGTGGTGGAGCGCGAGTAAACTGTGTCACTCTGTTTATCCAGCACTCGGGCGGCGAACGCGCCGTCGGTGGCTGCCTTTTGTATTTCGACGACAACCTTCGTCTTTGTGCCAGGCGCCAGTTGCTGGAATTGATTCGGGCCCGAAGCTGTAGCGCCGGAACTCATCTTCACGTCGCGCTGCGCCGCATGGAGAATCACGGCGATCATGGCCAGAATCGCTAGTGCGGTGAGCGCCATCCAAATTCGACCCGCTCGCTCCAGACTGGAATTGTGTGACATATCACTTCCTCTTTCTCGCTGGATGTTCAAGCGAGGCAGGATCCAGTCTGAAGCCTGTATCATGGTATAGAGTCAAGCGCGACGGCAGAACTATTTGCGGGATTTGGAAGGCATGCCTATGGGGCATTGCGGAAGCCGGCTCCGCAATTGTTGCAGCATGCCGCGAAGGTCCCGACGCATGGTTCGCAGCGACTCGATTTTTTCCTCTACCACTTTCAATTTCTCTTCGGTCATGACCGCCATCGCGCGGCATTCGTTCGAATTGGCGCCGTTCAAGGGCAGGCGCGCGATTCGATGGTGCAGTTCGACCATCTGACGGATTTCACGCAACGTGAAACCGAGTCTCTGCGATTGCTTGATGAAGATCAGCCGCTCCAGATCGGCAGGCTCGTAGGACCGGTATCCAGAGGGCGTGCGTTGCGGTTCGCGCAACACGCGTTTTCGTTCGTAAAAGCGGATGGTCTGAACGTTGAGTCCTGCACGTTCGGAGAGTTCGCCAATGCGCATGCGTCATTATGGACCTTGCACCTCGGTAGAGGGTCAAGGTTCACCATCATCAGGCGAAACAAAAAGGCCCGGCGGTTGCTAGGCCGCCGGGTCCCACTTCCTCTCCTCTTTCGATTCTGGTTTACTCCGCCCGAGTTCACCTGATCTGCCGGATCGAGGAATCTTCTTGGTCATTCCGGTCGCTCGCGACGGCCGGACTGGCGAGTGTTCATCAGAAGGCCGACCCACCCGGTGCGGCCTCCGCTCCTGTCTTCTTGTCTTCTGTCTTATGTCAGAAAGAACTCGCGCACGAGTTCGCTCCACTCCACGCCTTCGATGTGCTGGGTCAGATCGTTGGTGGCTACGCCGCCATCCTGTGCCAGCGCGCCCAACGCCATCGGGAATCGCCGTTGCAGCCGGCTCGCAGCTTCTTCGGTCCACCAACGCGCCAGCGCGCCGCCCATCAGATTGCGGAAATTGGTTTTGGCATCGGGAGATTGCACAGTCACCAGCCACCCTTCGCCATAAGGATCCGTACGGGCCAGTTCGGGATTGCGAACGGCTTCTTCGTTGATGTCGGCGACGCTGCCTTCGATCGGCGACACCATGTCGACCTTCTTTCCATCGCGCATCACGCTCCAGATCTTTTGTCCCTGGCGCACCCACTGTCCGCGTTGCGGCAGTGTGACCTGCTCGATCTTGCCGATCATCTTGGAGGCGAAGTCGTCGATACCAATGCGCACCAGGCTGGGGCTCTCGTTCAGCGCCCAGGTGTGTCCCGGGTGATAGCGCAGATTCTCGGGCACTCGGAAACCATTCACGAGTTGCGGCTGCAAGCGCGCTTCGGGGATGTTCTGATTTGCCGCGCGAGCAGGCTTGGTTGCCATCTGTACTGCTGGTTTCTTGCTGAAGAAATGATCGATGAGTAAGAAGAGAACGAAGGTCGAGAGTACCAATATGACTGTCATGGTTTTGGTCTCCATCTGGCGCTTTGCTTTTTTCGCTGCACTCGCCGACCTTTACTAAGGCAAATGCGCGGCCAAATACGAAGCGACACGTTGAGAGATGATGAGAAGCTTTGCAACTCGGCGGAAACATTGGGGAAGTTGGCATCGATCGCTCGCGCAGTTGCTTGTCAACGAGGCCTGATGCAAATCGCGGCATTGTTGAAGACTTCAGCAGTGAAAGGCAGCCACTCCGCGAAAGTGGCATTTCGGCCAGTGTTTTCGCTGGTTTGCGATGGTGCTGCGTTTCTTTACAGCGATGTTGAAGAACTTTACGGAAACTTTATGAGGGTAGTTATGGCGGGCATAGAAAATTTGAATTTCCCTTGTCCCGAACAAAAATATATCTATATCTCATCCTTGGCACGCGGGGGATCCCCTTCAAAATCCGCTGCAAGAGAGTAGGCATCAGTTTCGCGAACTAGATGCCAGATATGAGGACAGCAGTGGAGAACAGTTACGTGGTTCGCAGGACAGTTGCCATGGGCGAACTAGAAAGACAGTTGGATGGTCAATTCTCCTCGATAAACCGTGAGTTAGTTTCAACCAGACGTGGGTTTCGCGCCAGAGGCTAGCGGCAACACGCCTTCCCCGGGCAGCTCTGGCAGCGACCCGCGGCAAACACCAACAGGATTCGTGATCTACAGGAACTCTTCTTCGTACTCCGCTGAGGAGGTGGGCACTCGCCCGAGTGCCCACTCTTTTTTCTACTGGGCTTGTCCTTTGAGTACCAATCCAACCGGCAAGTCGCCTGTTGAAGTTTTCAGCTTCACGACGAAAACATAGTAACCATCGTCATTCTTATAAATAGCCGGAAACGTGTCGCCATCCGGTTGAACCATGCTGAAGGCGGCCGGGTGCGCTGTGCCAGCTGCTTTCGCGCTTAGCGCTACCAGTTGATTGAAGTTCAACTGTGCGGCTACATCTCTATCTTCAGACGCGGGCGCCAGCAGCAGGAAGTCACGATTGGGAGAAACGCCCATGTGATTGCCATCATTCGGAAGTAATTCGTAACGCAGCGTGTACGACCCTGGCTTGATAGGCTGTCCGCGGAAATCACTGACCTGTTTCGGAACCGTGATCACCCCGACAAATTCGGACGGCGACAGTTCGGGATAGTTCGCCCCGTCGACGTTTCGACCAGCCTGCGCTGGGACAGCCGAACGAAACCATACTTCGCAGACGACGGTTCCGTCGGGTAGCGCGACTCGGTAGCCTCTCGTTTCCAGTGTCTTCGTGATGGCGTCAGGAAAAGATCCCGCTGGGGCCGCGCCGATCATCTCGACTTTCGCAAAGCTAAACGAAGAAATCAGCAGCAGAAACAGAATCGTTGCAATTTTACGCATAGCTCTGGAAGCATAGAGACACCCCCGACGCGCAGACAAGTGCGCAGGACACAACTCTGTTCGCAGAAACTCGTCTACCGGATCGGCCGCGAGCCCAGGATGAGGATATCCACGAGCCTCTTGGCGCTTTGCGGCCAATTTGGAACCGACGCAACGTTGGAGACGCCGACCAGCGCACGGAGCAGATCGAGTGGCTCGATATCTGGACGTATATCGCCGCTCTTGATGCCCCGCTGCACCAATGCGTTGATCGCTTCTTTGATCTGAGCACCGGAAGCTTCAAACACCTTCGAGGAAGCCCCGACCAGGGTATTCAGTGCAGGGGCGATGATCTGCTTCGCCGCGATGTAGTCAACGAAGAGCAACATCCAGGCGCGCAGTGCTTCGATGGGGGGCATGGTTTCGGCGAACGTCCGCTCTGCCGCCGCTAACTTCCCTACCTCGGTGCGATAGACCGCCTCGAGAAGCGCCTCACGCGTAGGGAAGTGGCGATACAAAGTTCCCGCTCCGACCCCTGCCTGTGTGGCTATGTCATCAAGGCTGGCGCCTGCGCCCGACCGGGTGAACGCGTTTTTCGCTACTTCCAGAATGCGCTCGCGATTCCGTTGCGCATCCGTGCGCGGCTTTCGCGCGGCAGGTTGGGAACGCTTTTTCGCCATAGCGTAAATTTTTGCAACCGGAGACTGTCTCCGATTATCTTATGTTTCGGAGACATCCTCCGTTTTATTAAAAATCGTGGCGGCTCGTCAATGTCGCTGCAAAAGGCACTGAAATCGATCGGGAACAGGAGAACAGACTGGTGGACGTATTAGGAGCGACCTCAACAACAGAAGATGTTTTGTCCGGTGTGAGTCTCAAGGGAAAGCGGATTCTCGTCACGGGTGTGTCAGCCGGGCTCGGTGTCGAAACGGCGCGGGCGCTTGTGGCGCATCGCGCGCAGGTTGTGGGTGCGGCGCGGGATCTGGCAAAAGCGGAAGGGGCTACCGCACAGGTACGAAAGGACGCTGCGGCTCACGGCGGAAGTTTCGAACTGATTGCGCTCGATCTTGCCAGTCTTGCGAGCGTGCGTGCCTGCGCCGACAAACTGCTCGCAAAGGGTGAGCCGTTCGACGTCGTCATTGCCAACGCGGGAGTCATGGCCACGCCGTTTGGCCATACAGCCGACGGCTTTGAAACACAGTTCGGCACGAATCATCTGGGCCACTTTGTCTTTGTGAACCGGATTGCGTCGCTTATCCGCGCAGGAGGCCGGTTGATCAACCTGTCTTCTTCTGGTCACCGCTACTCCAACGTTGATCTGAATGATCCGAACTTTGAGCGTACGCCCTATGAGCCTTTCGTAGCTTATGGCCGTTCGAAGACCGCGAACATCCTCTTTGCGGTAGCTTTCGACAAACGCCATCGGGAGCGTGGAGTGCGCGCTGCCGCCGTGCATCCGGGAGGAATACAGACAGAACTGGCCCGACATGTGGATCCGAGTCGCCTTCAGCGAATGGTCGAAGAAATAAGTCGGCAACTTGCGGCGGAGGGTCGGGGACCCTTTCAATTGAAGACGATTCCTCAGGGAGCCGCAACTTCGGTGTGGGCCGCCGTCGTTGCTCCCGCTGATGAGATCGGAGGGCGCTACTGCGAGAACTGCCACGTTTCCGACATCGTTCCTGAGAACGTGACCATCAGCGGTGGCAGTGAAGGGGTGCGCGCCTATGCGCTCGACCCCAACTCTGCTGAGGCGCTCTGGAACAAGAGTGAAGAACTGGTCGGAGAGCGCTTCTAAAAGATCGGAGCCCGCGCCTGCCGACCGGGTAGACGCGGGCAAGCCTTTACTCTCCGGCCGATGCTAGTTCCGTCTTCGCCGACTCGGCGAAGGTTCCGACAAAGGCGCTGCGCTTGTCGCTGATGGACCAGGTTTCGCCCAACCCGGGACCGCGGTATTCATCCCGCAACGCAACGGCGGGCATGGAGTGCGAAAGCTTGGTAAGCGGCGGATAGAACGTGATCTCGTTCCCACAGAGATGATCGTGGTCGTTGATGGGGCGCGTCTGCACGGTGGCGAAATTTCCGGCACGCAACAACGCTGTTCCGTGGCGCTCGCGCACAACTTCCAGGCTGACGGGCGCGGACACGACGCGTTCAACGCTGTCGGTGAGCTTGCCGGTCATGTGATGTGCAAAGGCGACCAGGGCTTCGCGTTGGCGCACATTCGCGTGGTCGTCAACCACGATGACGGATTTCGCAGGATAAGGATCTGCGTACGGATCGC
>CAZBCQ010000009.1:42579-47803 GCA_964490255.1 uncultured Terriglobales bacterium
TGGTCGTCAACCACGATGACGGATTTCGCAGGATAAGGATCTGCGTACGGATCGCCAAGGGTGGCTTTGGCGCGCACGACGGCGACAACCGCCAATCCGTTCAAAGACACGCCGTTCCACTCGCCTTGCGAGATTTGCCAACCCATGATGGCTTCATTGCCGACGAGGTTCACCTCGCCATTGGCGAAGCACTGCCCGGTGTAAACGTCGGCGCTGCGCGTTTCGACGTAGTCACCCTGAATCTGCTGGCTGACGGCAATTGAGGTGAGCGCAAATAGAAGAGCGGCGGCGGCAGCAAACTTCGTCACGGAATCCTCCCCCACGAAGGGTTTGAACATATTGTCGTACAGGTAGATGCCAGGAGCAAATCTGCGAGATTCTTCCCACGTGAGTTGTGACAGTACACTTTCGCATGCCCCGAACGCGGTGGACTATAGTGTCAGGTATGTTGAAGCTCATCTCCACACCATCCATCTTGTTATCCATACCACTGCTTTTCTCCGTTCTTACTTCATCGCAGCAGAAACCGGACCGAGCACACGGTCTGTTCGAAGCTTCCACCGATATTGGCACGACGCTTAAGGGCGCAACGATCTACGATCCTGCGACCGGCGAGTATCAAGTAACCGGCGGAGGCGCTGACATGTGGGGCACAGCCGATGACTTCCATATGAGTTGGGTGCGCCTCTCCGGCGACGTGACCCTGACGGCAGATGTGCGGTTTCCCGCGGATAGCCGTCCCATTCCGCTGAAGAAGGCTGTGCTGATCGTTCGACAGAGCCTCGATCCCGATTCCGCGTATGCCGATGTTGCGATTCACGGTGATGGCCACATCACCTTGCAGTATCGCGAGACCAAAGGTGGCGAGACCGCCGACATCACTTCGCCCGAGCACGGCTCGACGCGTTTGCGGATCGAGCGCAAGGGCGACCAGTTCACGATGTATACCGGAGCGAGCGATGCGAAATTGACATCTTCGGGGTCAAAGAAGATCGTGCTGCATGATCCCGTCTACGTGGGCATCGGGATGTGCGCGCACAATGCCGACGTGGTAGAGACAGCCGTATTTTCCAACGTGAAGATCGAGCAGGCTGCGGCGAAGTAAAACACTAAGCCTTGGCCCGCAATAGTGAGAGTACTTTTTACGCAGCGCGATGGGTGAAAATCTCTCTAATCAGAGTACCTTTCGCCTTGGGTATTAACACATGTCAGAATCATGACTATTTCGCGAATTCCTTAGGTGGTTCGGCTCATTCGTTTCAACTCCAGCGTACCCGATATTGAACTGGGCAGCCGTTCTCGATCGGCGAGCCAATCCCGGTTACGCTGGAGACTTGATTGAAGAAACACCTGTTGGTCGTCGTCGCTCTATTTGCTTCTAATTGTCTGGCTCAAGTTACGGTTCAACTCGCATCCCCTGCAGCAAGCTCGACAGTAGCAGGCACGTTTGCACTTCAGGCATCCGCATCGAGTTCCTATCCGATCACTGGATGGCACGCATATTTGGATGGCGCGAATGTTTACAGCGGTGGCGCTACCCAGTCCATCAGCGCCAGCCTGAATGCAGCCCAGGGCACACATCAATTGGTGGTTCGGGCCTGGAATACCAGCGGAGCGTATGGTGACCAGACCGTGCAAATCGCGGTGGGAACTGCTGTTGCAGCCAAGAGCAGCACCAGCAGCACTACTTCGACAGCTACAAATGCGTTGCCCAGTGTGCCTTCAACGGCCAGTGTGTTCAGCAATATCGATCAGATGATGAGCGGTTGGGGCTCGTGCCAAACCGCCGCCTGCGCGGGCGGAACCGGCTCCGGCAGCTTCTGGCAGGCGTTTAACCAGACTTCTCCCTCGATGGATGGAACCAGTATGGAAGTCTACAAAGACGGCGTGTGGGGTAACGCGCTCTGGTGGCGGAAGATGGGCGCTAACAACAGCGTCACAAATTTCTTGTGGGACTTTTACGTGCAACTTGATTCGGCATCGCTATCGAACGCGCAGGCCCTTGAATACGATGCTTTCCAGTTTGTCGGCGGTTATAACTACATGATCGGAACCGAGTGTAACTACGCGGCCGGTGTTTGGGACACATGGAGTGAAGCCAGCGGAAAATGGCTGCACACAACCATTCCTTGTCCGAAGTTTTCGGCAGGGACGTGGCATCACATTCAGTGGTACATGACGACCAATCACGCCAACCATAGCTACACATACGTCACGCTGGTCGTGGATGGCAAGGTGTACAACGTGAACCAGACGCAGTATGCGAAGAACCTGGGCTGGGGCGATAATCTTGGCGCACAGTGGCAACTCGACGTGAACGCCAGCGGCAACGGCTACCATGAGTGGGTGGACAAAGCCACGCTCACCGTCTGGTAGAGACTCTACTTCACGCGACCAAAAAGGGGCCGGCGACGCATCCGCGTTTGCCGGTCCTTTGATTTCGGTCAGCGATTCCGTTCCTGCACAGAATGGGTCACACCGTACAATCGCGTCAGATGCCGGACCAGCGCCATCGAACCATTCCAATCCTTGCTCTGGCAACTGCCGGATGTCTTTGGGGCACCGGATTTTTCTTCGGGAAGATCGCTCTCGCGGAAATGCCGGTCACCACGATGGTGCTGTTTCGGTTTGCGTTTGCGTGCCTGGGCATCCTGCCGTTTCTTTTGCGCGAGCGCCCGCAGTTCGAAGGACGTGACTGGGTCCCGCTGCTGATAGCGTCGGCATTGGGCGTTCCTATTCAATTCCTGGTGCAATTCAAAGGACTGTCGCTGACCACCGTCTCGCACGCTGCCTTGATGGTAGGTACGCTGCCGATGCTGCTCGCGGTTGCCTCCGTGCTGTTCTCAGGAGAACGGCTGCACCGCGGAGGATGGCTGGGACTAACGGTTTCGAGTCTCGGCGCTGCACTCATCGCGATCTCTAGCAGGAACAGTTCGGGGACGGCAAAGGCGAGTGTGATTGGAGACCTGCTGGTTGCGCTGTCTATGTTTGCCGCAATCGCATGGATTTTGATTTCAAAGCGGCTGATGCAACGGCATTCTGCAGTTGTGGTCACGGGCGTCGTCTTCTACATCGGCACGCTGCTCTTGGCGCTGGTGGAGGTGACCACATCCGGCATTCCTTCGCTGCATTATTCAACTCGCGTCTGGTTAGCCGTGGCCGCCCAGGGATTATTCGCCACAGCCGCAACGACGCTCCTTTGGAATTGGGGTCTGAGGCGAGTACCGGCGTCGCAGGCGGGAATTTTCGTAAACCTGGAACCGCTGGTCGGCGCAATTCTGGGGGTATTCGTTTTACATGAGAGCCTCGGCGCGAGCGCCCTTGTGGGAGGTGCGCTGATCGTGGGGGGAGCGGTGTACTTCAGTCGCAAGCCGGCGTGAAGAGAGCAATCGAACTTACTCGCAAAAAGGGGGACAGGAGGTCCGCCCCACGCAGTGCACTAGGTTAATGATCGCGTTCCCTATGCGGCAATCTTTCGGCGACGGAGAAATGACTCGATTGAGGCTTGTAGTTCTGTTTCCATCTGCTTTTTTGCTTGTTCGAAGTTGTTGCCTCGCACGGTGACGGACAGTTCGTCACAAACACCCGTCCATCCATCATTTTCGGGCCAGAAGGTACACTCGATGGGAATCGATGCCGACACGGCTAGTTTCACAGCATTGGGTTGCATACGCATCTCTTTGGGGAAACTCACACCCGTTGATATTAATCCCTTCTGGCGTCGGATCAACAAGGAAGCAGAGTTGCACCCTCGCTCAGCCACCGTGGTTTGGGCAGCCTCGGCTCGCTCTCAAACGTGAGCTGTCGCAATGGGAAGCGCTAACCGCACGTGCCTGTGCCGTGACAGGCGCGTCCTTTTTTATTACAGTTCCCTGGCTCGGCGAGTTCGCCGTCAGGTCCAATACACGTCTGCGTGTACATGCACCAGAACAGTCCTTCGTTCGACGACTGCACGGTCGGGTCTGGTTCGGCCTCGATGAATTGTCCTTTCCAGCGCAGAGCCGTGCAGAGCTCAGGGTGCTTGGTGTCGAAGCGTTCGAGATCGCAATGTTGGTTGATCATGCCTGACCTCCTTTGGCGGCTTCCAGAAGAGCGCGTTTTACCGCTACCTGCGTCAGTTGGATTTTGTAAGCGTTGCGGCTGAGCGGCTTCGCATTGGCGACGGCAGCCTTCCCCGCGGCAGCAGCCGTCGTTTCGTTGATTGGCTTTGCATTAATGGCGTGCGCGGCTTCCTCCGAGACCCATGGCACGGGAGCGACCGCCCCAAGAACGATCCGTGCCGACTCGACCGTGCTGCCATTCATCTTCAGCGCGACCGCTGCCAGCGACATCGGCCAGTCGAACGAATACTTCTGGCGGACTTCGTACTGCGCGGCTTTCAGTTCGGCTGGAGCCGGCAGCAGGATGTCAGTGATGATCTCGTTGGGCTTCAAATCGTGCTCGCGTTGACCGGTTGTTTTCGGGATCACGTAGAACTTCTCGAGAGCGACTTCCCGCGGACCATTCGAACCGAAAATACGAATCGTTGCACCGTACGCGATCAGCGCAGGCGCGATGGTCGATGGACTCGTAAACAGCGCAGGTCCGTCGTTGCCGAGAATCGCGGCATGGCGATTGTCGCCAGCAACGAGCATGGATTTGCCTTGCGCGTCGAGCGCGAGCAGCCCCATGCCGCTGCGGTAATACCAGCAGCGCGGGCGCTGGCAGAGATTGCCTCCGATCGTGGCCATGTTGCGGATCTGCGGGCTGGCCGCTTCATCCGCCGCCCATGCGAGCATCGGATAGTTTCGTCGGACATCAACGTTGTCGGCGATTTGCGAGAGATGCGCGAGGGCCCCGATCTTCAGGCCGGCACGCGGTGCGAAGCTGATGGTGTCCAACCCGGCCACGGACTTGATGTTCACCAGCCGCTTCGGGGTCTCAATGTCGTCCTTCATCAGCGCGAGCAGGTCCGTACCGCCGGCGAAAACCGAAGATTGCGACCAGTCGGAGCCGAGCAGTTGCACCGCCTGTTCCTTGGAGGTGGGAGCTGTGTATTCGAACGAATGCATCAGGCTTCTCCTTTCGCGGAGCTATGTTCGTTCAGCGCGGCCAATACGCGATCCGGAGTGAGCGGCAGGAACGGCACGCGTACGCCGATAGCATTCGCCACGGCATTGGAGATCGCCGCACCGGGCGAGATCACCGGCGGCTCGCCGAGGCCGATGACACCGCGCTCGTCGTA
>CAZBCQ010000010.1:0-14760 GCA_964490255.1 uncultured Terriglobales bacterium
CCGACCGTCGTAATCTCGAGTCCGCTCGTACCAAGCGGGCGCTTGTTGATCTGCATCATTTCCTCCAAAGCTTATTATTGTCATGCTGGGACGCGCCGGAGTCCCGGCTCTGCTAGTGATCAATCAACCAGGCTAGGTTCAACGGCAGCTGCTTCTTCGGCTGCCTTCAGGAGACTGTCGAGCCTGCGATGGATCCGCCTGCCGTCCTCTGCAGTGAGAAAAGCAAGGGCAGCGCGAACGAATGCCTGCTCGCACTGTTTCGAGCAGAAGACGTTCCGGAATTGAGCACTGGAACGCTGCGGACTTCGCGGTGCCCCGCACTGAGAACACAATCCCGGTATCGTAGCCATGGATTCTGCTGCAGCGAGTGCGCTGCTAAGCTCGATCAGCTTGGCTCCGGCGGATTTTCCCCGGGACGACCTGCGACCCTCGACCTTGCTCGAATTCACACGCTCTAGTTTGGATTGACTACCTGACATGTGGCACATCCCTCGTTGCTATCAAAAGCACTTGCTATGCCAAACACCGGGGTTGTGCCACAACGACTGCTCGCTGCGCTAATTGGGCTTCCGAGCCCAGATACGTTCTTCGTGACGGAGTGTCAAAGGGTCGACGCAGAGGCTGTCCAAATGCGAACGCCCGAAAGAGACAGCTCTGCGCCCGCCCCCGGGCTTGTTTCTGGCTCTCCGACGTGAGCTCGAAGCGAATTGCGCTGATTCGAATCGAGCTCAGCAGTGGCAACCCGGTTGCTTACTATCGGTGCACAAGCATGACAAGAAGGATCAGTCTCAAGGGAGAAGGAGTTATGGCACGAGTGATTGAATTTCACGTCCCCTCGCGTTTCAGCCGGAAACGGATGTGGGTGCCTCAGGAGGAGCAAGGAAAGCTTCTTGCGTTCCCCCGTAATCTGAAAACCCAACTGCAACTTGAAGAGGAATGGCCGCCAATGATGACGACCAGGCAATGGAGACAGTCGAATTCCCTTCTGACGCAGTTGTTGTGGGTTCTAGTGCGCCCGGCGTGATCGACGAATCGCTCGACTGATACGCATTCCTGCCGGGCTAACCAGGAGTTCTTCTTATCTGCTGTGCGATTCAACAAGGATCAGGACTGGATCTTCGAGCGCGAATCTTAGGCTCGTTGAAGTCAAGGAAGTCGGCTACGCCCGATGGCGTCGCTCACGGTGGCGTCAAATCCTCATGCCAAGGTGAGCGAAGCCAATGCAGCGGTCAGTCGCCTGCATTCGCAGACATCAAGTGATTTCCGACAAAGGTTTCTTGCCTGTCTTGAGCGAGTTGCTGCTGTTGCTGCTTGGAAAGTACGAACTCGTGACCGGTTGAATTGCCGGGATAGAACCAATTCACGACGACTGCAGGTCTCCCGGATTCGGGTTCTGCTAGCGTGACGACAGTTTGCCCATTGTCATTGTTGGTGCTAATCGGCAATGTCTCGACTGTCGTAAATAGGCGGGTGCGATCGGCATTGAAGATCTGCACGATGTTTTGATTGCCATCAGGATCAGCGAGCTGGAATGTGTAGGTTCCTGCCGGCAGCACCTGGTCGGCGATCTGCACCGGACCATTAAACGTAACCTTAGTTTGCTCGTTCCACGTGTCGGCATGAGCCGCCAGTTCAAAGAACAAAGCGAAAGCTATAAGCAAACCGAGCGCAATGTAACTCTTATGGATCTGCATTTCTGTTTCATCTCCTTTTGTCAGGCTTGCCTCCAGCCAGCGACTGGTGTTCGCCTTCGTGCACCACTCATCGCCTGCGTGCACACACATGACAAAGCACGGGTCATACCAAACGCGCGAGTTTCTGTGTTCCCTGAAAGCGGCTTTGTCTTGAGTGGCTTGGCTGGAACGACTCCGAAGGCTTGAACATCGAAGGTGTCGGAATCGTCGACATGCCGACGGGAACATGTCCGCCAACCGACATAAGCATTCTGCAACACGCTATTCAGCTTGTACTCCGTGTGGCTGCCGACTGACACTGAGTGTCGAAACATAGCCGCGCGCAACCTCGGCGCCACCTCCTCGACGCTTTCTTGCCTTGCAGAGGATTGGCAATCTGACTGCTCCAAAGGAACAAGAAAGGACGGTTATGCCGCTAGTCAACATTTCTATTCCGAAGGGGAAATCGCCGGAATACGTCAAAGCGATCGCCGACGGCGTGAACTCCGCCGTACTCACAACCTTGGAAGGATTTCCCCCTGATGATCGTTATCAGATCATTCACGAACACGAGTCGTATGAACTGGAATACCAGAAGCGCACGGAAGATCGTGTGATGTTGTTTCTCATCATGCGAGCCGGACAAAAGCCGGAGTCAAAGAAGGCTTTCTATCGAAAACTCGTGGAGAACTTAAAACGTAGTCCCGGCATAGAGCCAGCGAACGTGCTGATCACAATCGCCGAGAACTATGACATCGACTGGTCGTTCCGTGACGGTATTGCGCAATTTGTCCCGTGACTAGTCAGTTTGATTGAAGGCGATGGTAAGACCCATCACAGAGAGGAACATGCCCGAATCACTTTTTGACGAAACGCACGTAAGAGATGCGGCTCTGGATCAAACGATCGAGGACTCGTTTCCAGCCAGTGATCCGCCTTCCTCAATTCCGAATCCCTATTCTCTCCGTGAAAATGAAATAGAGGACCGACCTGTTTAGGGTTGGTGTAATTCATGAATTCACAAGCCTTGGTCAATCGATTCATTCTGCTTTCACTGGTCATTGGGATCATCCTCGGCGTCTACACAGCGGCAAAGGCGCAGACAGTTCGAACGAGCAAATGGCATGGAGCGCTGGTCCAGCAGCGAATTCCGCAGCATCATCAGTGCGCTTGCCGCAGCGTAAACCTCTGCAAATGCAGGCAATCGAGCCCACCGGTTCCCACCTCCTTATTAACACTGCCTTAACGATATTGGGCAATCATTGATATGGGAGTTGATCATGCCTACTGTTGATGCTGTGCTTTGCCGGACCAGGGACCGCTTATTCGAAGAGTATGAGAAAGCCATTCTAAAAAGGATCGCTCGGCGAAACGGAACTTTTGAGCTGATGAAAGCCTCGAAACTCAAGCACCTGAATACCAAGATCGAGCAGACTCTGCGCGAGCTCCGGCAGCATGAGCAGATTCACCGCTGCCACTAGAGCTGGTTCGTCCCCACAGACCCGCATCTTGCGATGATTTGATCGCGTACAGAGCGTCCCTTTTAGAGCGCGGTCAGTGCAAATCATGAGAAGGATCGACTAAAAGCTTACCGGGAATTGCCCGCCTTTTCCTCGAGTTCTGCCCAGCGCGCATAGAGCCCCTCCAGGTCCCTTTGCGCGGAGTCCATCTCTGCACTCGCGGCTAACAGTCTCGGACCATCACTCGCTATCGCCGGATCTTCAAACTGGGCGCGTTTGCGTTGCAGCAACTGTTCGGCATCAGCAATGCGCTGCTCGATCCTGGCGTACTCACGCGCTTCCAGATAGGAAAGTTTCTTTTTCGAGCTCGCCCCAGCTCCGGCCGAAGCTGGAACCGACGCTTCAGAACGGCGGGTCTTCGCTGTCGCTTTACGTTCGGCCTGCCACGACTCCCATTGCGCATAGTCGGCAAAAGTTTCCGCGTTGCCTTGGCCATCTAGACCGAGCACGGTCGTCGATACGCGATCGAGCATGTAGCGATCGTGTGTCACCAGCACCAGCGAGCCGCGGAATTCGAGCAGGCTTTCCTCCAGAATTTCCAGCGTGGGAATGTCGAGGTCGTTGGTGGGCTCGTCCAGCAGTAGTACGTCAGCGGGTTGGAGCATGAGCTGAGCAATCAGCACGCGGGCTCGCTCTCCTCCGGAAAGCCGCTCGACTGGTTGGTCGAGTTGTTCGCCCGCGAACAGGAATCTCGCAGCCCAGGACGCGACGTGAATCACGCGATCCTGATAAATCACAGAGTCTCCGTCCGGAGCCAGCGCGTGGCGCAGCGTCATATTCATATCAAGCTTGCGACCCTGGTCGAAGTACACGATGCGCAACTTGTCGGCTCGCCGGATTTCTCCCTCTGTAGGGGTCCATTCTCCGCGCAGCAGGCGGAGCAGGCTCGTCTTCCCACTCCCATTTGGTCCAACGAGGCCAACCCGCATGCCGGCCGTTATGACAAAGTTCAGGTCCTCGAACAGCGTACGATCCTCAATTGCACAGGTGACGTTCTGCAACTCAATCAGGCGTTTGGTCTTTCGATCGGTTGCGGCAAAATCGATTTGAGCCGTTGCGCTTCGCGTTCTGGCGTTCAGGTCGGCAAGCTCGGAGATTAATTCGCCGGCGTTATCGATCCGCGCCTTGGACTTTCGGGTTCGCGCTTTCGCGCCTCGCCGCAGCCACTCAATTTCTGAATGAACCAGATTCTCGAGCGCTTCCTGGCGCTTCGACTGCACATGCAAGAACTCTTCTTTCTTCTCAAGGAAAGTGCTGTAGTTTCCGTGCACGCGCAACACGCCGTCGGGATACACCCGGCTGAGTTCCGCCATTTCGGTGGCCACATTTTCCAGGAAATAGCGGTCATGACTGACAACTACGCAGGCGAATGCCGCTTGTTCCAGCAGGCTTTCGAGCCAATTGATACCAGCCAGGTCCAGGTGATTGGTCGGTTCATCCAGCAGCAGGATGTCCGGCGCTTGTACCAGCGCCTCTACGATCGCGAGGCGTTTCTGCCAACCACCAGACAACGCTGTGGCTTCCACGTCGAGATCTTCGAAACCGGCGCGCCCCAGCGTCTCGGCAAAGTGAGTGCTGTGTTCTGACTCGTTCGCCGAACGCTGCAACGCCTTCTCGACTACCGACCGTACGGTGGCGCCCGGTTGAAACCTTGAATCTTGCTCAACGTAGCTGAGGCGCACGCGCTTGCGAATCGCCACGTCGCCGCTGTCGGGCTGTTCCGTGCCGGCCAGAATCCGAAGCAGCGTGGATTTCCCGGAACCGTTCGGTCCGATTAGACCGATGCGGTCTCCTTCTGAAATCGTGAAGGAGACGTTCTGAAAGAGGGGCTTCGCCCCAAACGATTTCGAAATGCTTTGTGCGTTGATAATCGGCGGCAATGCTTCGAACTCCCGGATACCCTTCTTGAGATTATCAGGAAATGCACTGCCTCCTGGAGCGCCTGTCCAGGGGTGTTATCAGCATGCGAGCCCAGGGGAAAGGATGATCTAGAGAACAAAAGAGCCGCCAGCTTTAGGAAGGTGAGCCTGGCAGCTTTACTCCAGAACAAAATTTAGGAACGCCTAGACATGCCACAAGGGCCGAACAAAGAAGGTGCGGATTACGCCGCTCTCTCCCGCCAGACCTCCAGGGACTGAATCTCAATCACCGTGATAAATCGCACGAAGCCGCACTGGCACTCAGCGCGAATCACGTCCGCTGCGTGAGGCGCGGGATCACACGAGCGGAGCACGGCGACCCGAGCACCGCACAAAGGACATGTAAAGCCCACAGAGACAATCGCGCTCGACACTTGTGCGTCCTCCTGATTTCGCAGCGCTGGAAACGCTCCGCTTCTAGATGATGTGCCCGCCAGAATGAGTAGAGATAAACACACTGCCAGCGAAAACGCGTTCTATCGCCACGAGCAAATCGGCTCGCATTCGGCTTTTGAAGACATAGCCGTTGGCTCCCCCTTGCAGCGCCGCTGCCACGTAATCTTCTTCCTGGTGCATGCTGAGAAATATGATTTTGGTAGAGCTATCGATATCTCTTACTTCCAAAGCCGCATGCATGCCGTCCATTTCGGGCATTGCCACGTCAAGGAGAAGAATATCGGGTTTGAGTCTATGAACCGCATCCACCGCACTTCTTCCATCGCCTACCATGGCAACGACATCGAATTGCGGCGTAAGCATCCCTGAGACGCGTCGCAGGATGTCCGGGTGATCATCCGCGACCACAATGCGGCGCCGTGCCTCCGTCACTTGCGTGCCGCCCTGGGATGCCAAAAGCTGTGTCATCGACGGATACTTATACCTCTCTCAGTTCTGCGCCACTGTTAATAGGCGCAGCAGCCAGCCTGATTGTTCAGGAGCCTGTCACTATGAGAACCTGCGGGCATCAGGAGTTCTCTTGTTCCTGCGTAGACTATACTTGCGTGTTCCTGCCTGAAACTGTCAGTTCTGACAGTTGGGTCTAGCGGTAAAAGCGACTACAAAACTCCCGGGGTAGGTCTGTCACGGGTGCTATAAGTTCCATATTCGAAATGCTTAGTACGCTTTACCATTGAAACAATGGCCGGGTCGGCGTCTACACTGTGGGAAGTGCTCAATCTTTTTAGGGAGGTCAGCCATGGCAAGGGCAAGAATACTAGTGGCTGACGATCACACTTTAATCGTTGATGCATTCAAGAAGCTTCTGGAGCCGGAATTTGACGTCGTGGCCACGGTTTCAGATGGACGCGCCCTTCTTCGAACTGCTTACGAATCAAAACCGGATGTGGCGATCATCGACCTGGGCATGCCCCTGCTCAATGGAGCTGACGCCGGTCAAGAACTGAAAAAGCTGCTGCCGCAGATCAAGCTCCTAGTCGTCACTATGAACGAGGATTACGAGCTGGCGGCTCACGCCTTGAAGCATTGGGCGTCCGGTTTTCTACTGAAGAAGTCTGCTGGCACGGAACTGATTAAGGCCATACGCGAGATTCTGAAAGGCAACTCGTATGTAACTCCGAGGGTAGCCCAGCGGCTTCTCGAGGAATTTGTGCGTGATCCGCGTCCCGACCGGGAACGCCATCTTACCCCCCGGCAACGGGAGATACTGCAGCTGTTAGCTGAAGGAAGAACGATGAAGGAGGTTGCAGCGATTCTGAATGTCGCGACCCGCACCGTGGCGTTTCACAAGTATCGAATCATGGAGGAGTTCGGACTCAAGACCAACTCCGACCTCGTAAAGCTTGCCATTCGGGAACACATCATCAGCCCGCCGTAGAAGCAAACTAAGCGCCTTATTTATCCTTCACGCAACGGAAGCCCAGGTGATTCGTGCCGGTGCTCACCTCGCCTTTGCCACGGGTTCCGACGATATAACGTGAACAATACTGATCGGTGCAAAGGAACGAGCCGCCGCGATGAACCTTCTTGAGTTCATTCGGTTCGGCAGGATCGTACGACGAGTCGGGTCCCTTGGGGTTACGCGTAATTCCCCCCGCGGCTGCCAATTGCTGGTAATAATCGGGACGATACCAATCGGTAGTCCATTGCCAGATATTGCCGGCCATGTCGTATAAGCCGTAATTGTTCGCAGGATATTGCGCAACGGGAGCAATCCCGACGAAACCGTCTTCGCCGGTGTCTTTCACCGGAAACTGTCCCTGGTTCGTATTGGCCATCCATTTCCCGTGGGGACGAAATTCATCGCCCCAAACGAATGGCTTGCCTGCCAGGCCACCGCGTGCCGCGAATTCCCACTCCGCCTCGGTGGGTAGGCGCTTGCCGGCCCACTTTGCATAGGCCTCGGCATCTTCATACGCGACATGCACGACCGGATAATTATCCTTGCCTTTGATGTCGCTTTTCGAGCCAAGTGGATGCCGCCAGTTAGCGCCCGGGACATAGCTCCACCACTGGAAATGATTGTTGAGCGACACGGGGTGGTCAGGCGGTGAGAAAACAATGGACCCTGCCACGAGGTTCTCCGGCGGCGCTCCCGGAAAATCCTCCGCTTTCGGCGGCCTCTCCGCGACGGTGACGTAGCCTGTTGACTTCACGAACTTTGCAAACTCAGCATTGGTCACGTCCGTCTTGTCCATGAAGAAGCCATCAACATACACACGATGAATGGGTCGGGCATCGGTTGTGGCTTTCATTCCCACTTCATCCATATCGGGGGGATCGTTCGCACCCATGGAAAATTCGCCGCCTGGAATCCATACCATGCCTTCACGAGCAGCCTTTGGCCTGGGCGCAGCGTTTGGGAATGTTGGACCAAAAACCACGGGCATCGCCGCGTGATTTGCTCGTGCGGTCGAAATCGCACGGGAGCTGAACAGTCCCCAGCCGATCAGGCAGGTGATGGTTCCAATTACGAGGAACAGAAGCCAGCGAGGCATCGACCGCCTTCGGCTCTGCGCCTTGCGCTTTGTCCTTTGTTTTTGATTCATGGCGAGATCGACGCGAAGTAAGCCGGAAGGGCAGGCCTTAGGATCTATGGCCTGTACACCTCGCGCCACTGTCAACAGTTATAGTTTTGATGAACAGGAATGTTCCGCGAACGCCCCGATGAGCCAATGCTCAGCTCCCAAGCTGCACACCGAAGTTCAAGCCACTTTCGCGGCCATTGAAGCACGCTCGAGCTTCACTTCTGCCATGACTGCGGTCCCTCGTTGCGGGGACGAGTCGATTTGAAGTGTGCCGCCGATCATTCTGAGCCGCTCCTGCATTGTCATGAGACCGAGACCAGAACCGGGCGATGCCGCATCGAACCCCGTTCCGAAATCCTGAATGTGCATGCGAAGGAGTTGCTCACTGCATGTCACTCTGACTTCGATACGCGCCGAACCACTATGCTTCACCGCGTTCTTGACTGCCTCTTGGGCTACACGATAAAAGCAGAGCGAGATCAGTTCTGGAAGAAAACGCGGGACGCTCTCCGTGTCCAGTTGAATTGCGATGTTGTGGCGCGTCGAGAATTGTTGGCACAATTCCTGTAGCGCTGCGCGCAGCCCGAGATGCTGCAGTTTCGTTGAATGCAATCGGTGTGAGAGGTTGTGCACGTCCGTGGAAAGTTCGTCCAGTTGTGCCATCACTCGTCGCAGCGTCGAATGATCCGCGGTCCGCTGGAACGGAATTTCGCCCTGCCACGCATCGATATCCATCATTAGAAGCGCCAGTCTCTGGCTGATATCGTCGTGAAGCTCGCGTGCGATGCGCTGGCGCTCGACCTCCTGACTTTGAATGAGGCGGGCTGTGAGTTGACGGAGTTCTGTATTCAGGTCGTTCAACTCTGCCGTCGTGTTCTTCGCTGCGGTGATGTCTTCCACCGTAGCGACCACAATGGGTTGCCGATCGCCGGTGCCTCGCAGCATGGTAACGTTAACCCGTCCCCAGATGCGAGCTCCATCCTTTCGTGTGTAGCGTTTCTCCATGCGATAGGTATCCGCAAGCCCATCGCGCAATTTCTGAAATTGCTCGCAATCGTTTTCTTCTACGTCCGCATCGGAAAACTCACAGCAATTCATGCCGACGACCTCATCAACCTCATAACCAAGGATCGAGCACAGGGTAGGGTTGGCGAACAGGATTTTGCCGTCGACGTCCTCAATCGCAATCCCAATTGGCGCTTCTTCGAATAGGTACCGGAATCTCTGCTCGCTCTCCGCTTCTGCGAGTTGCGCCTGTTTGCGCATGAGAGCGCTTGCGAAGATGTTTCCGAACACGCCCAGACGTTCTACCAATGTGGCAGGCCACGAGAGTTCGGACGACAGCCGAACCAGCACCAATACACCTTGTACGGCAGTTCCCGAACCACAAGGAATGAATGCCAAGGACTTAATCGCCCTCTTGGCCAGATACTGTCGGTCGACTTGCGCTTCCGGGGGCAGTTCGTCGAGACTTCCAAGGAGAACTGGTTCGTCTTGCAAAATAGTCTTTGTCACCCACGGAAGTTCCGGGCCGGTATAAAAAGGTTGAAGCCTGGTGTCGCCGTGCGCGGAATAGATATGTGCGGTTGATTTCGAGTCGATCACCAGCCAGGAGGCTAAATCGATCTCCTCCGACTCAACGATCGAACGGAGACCCTGCTCAATCTCGGAATCAACTCGCGCAGCTGGACACGCCGAGAGCCTCGCAGAACATCTGTAGATGGCAGCTTCGATTGCAAATCTGCGATCTAGCAACGTACTGGTTCGCTTAGCCCGTTTTCTTGCCGCGATCAATACGACTACCAGCGTCGTCTCGATCGCAAAGAATAGAATTGCACCGGTCAGGTAAAGGTGCGACGCATTAGAAGTGTGTGCGGCGAATGAAACTGACCGCGGACTAGCCGACATTGAGACAGCGCAGAGTGGTGTCCACATAGCCCCGTGCAAGTCGTGAAGAAAGCGCATTGGTCCTCGCCCCCGGACATTTTCCCTGGCTCCCAAGCAATCTGAAAATGTTAGCCCACTTTCGGTCGAAGTCAACCTGTTCGGGCTTTCTGTTCTAGATTTGTAAATCCGAGTAGAAGATCGCCATGGCGCGCTTCTACTCACAACCTCTACTGATCCCGCACCTTTTTTGTGTACCGGGGCCCGGTACGGATTGATAACGGGAACTCACATCAGCACGAGAGCGCGCGTGGAACTCTGAATGAGCAGCGAGACTCATGCGCCCGTGAGACTCAATGCGACTCGGAAAGAAATCACTTGCAACACGCGAGAGCAGGAACTGTCAGATGTGACAGGCGCGCGAATTAGTTAAAGAACTTAACCTGCTTCTGGCGCGCACCACAATTGTGAAGCCAGCGCTGCACGACTTCACGGTTGTGATTTGCGTCTGAGCATCCAATTCGAAGGTATCGCGCTCTTTTGGTCTCAGGTGAGCAGATTAGAAAGGCTCACCACAAAGTTGGCTATCCGGAGGTGCATCGCAGCCAACAGGCAAGCGCCGTATGGCCCCTTCAAAGAAGCAACGCTCGGCACCAAATAGCGACGTCAGCCGAACTGCGCGAAGACAGCGCGATTTGTATCGGCCTATCGTCAAGCATGCTCCCGAGATCCTGGCGCTGCTGAGCGCGGATGGGACCATTCTCTACGTCAGCCCACATGCCGGAAAGGTGCTTGGCTACCGCAACGATGAACTCACAGGTCATAACATCTTCGAATTCGTCCATCCCGACGACGCCTCTCGTGCCGCTCTGGAGTATGCCGATACTGTCCAACACGAAGGCGAACGCGTGCCCTCGGTTCTGAGGCTTCGACACAGTAAGGGTGACTGGATTCCATTCGAAATCGTCGCGAACAATCGATTGCAGGATCCCGAGACTCAGGCCGTGGTGTTCACTGCCCGCGACCTTCGGTATCGAAAGGAGATCGAGCTGGCAATCGCTCGCGTCAATGCCGACACCGAAGCGGAAGTCACGAAACGCACGACCCAACTGGCAAAGATTAACGCTGCCCTGCGAATCGAAAATCAGGCTCGGCTCCAGGCTGAAAATCGGCTGCAACATACGGTCTCGCTTCTGAACGCCACGCTGGACTCAACCGCCGACGGAATTCTGGTGGTATCGACGGAAGGGAAAGTTACAAGCTGTAATCGGAAGTTTATCGACATGTGGCGTTTGGGTTGCGATTCTTCCATCGGTATGCAGGATCAGGCTGTCCTCGCCAAGGTGGTCGATCAGCTGCAAAGCCCCAGCGAATTTCTGGAAAAGGTACAGTCGCTATACACGGACCCATCCGCCACCAGCTTCGACGTTATCTACTTTAAAGACGGGCGCATCTTCGAACGTTACTCGCAACCGCAACGGATCAACGACAAAATCACAGGACGGGTTTGGAGCTTCCGTGATGTTACGCGGGCAAGAAACCTGGAGTTGGAGTTGCGGCAATCGCAAAAGATGGAGGCAGTTGGAAGACTCGCGGGAGGAATCGCTCACGACTTCAACAATCTGCTGATGCTCATCTCCGGCTACGTCGCCCAGTTAATGTCGAATCCAAAGCTGGCGGAGGGGTACGCCACATGCGAACAGATCCTGGCAACTACCAGGCGCGCTGCATCGCTTACCAAACAACTTCTCGCATTCAGCCGCAAACAACCAGACGCTGCGACAGTCGCGGATCTTAATCTCATCGTGCTGAATCTGGAGCCAATGCTTCGACGACTGCTCTCCGATCAGATTCAGCTCGAAGTTTCCGTCGCGGCGGAACCTCAACCGGTCCACGTCGACGTCTCCCAGATTGAAATGATGATCATGAATCTGGCGGTCAATGCCCAGGACGCAATGCCTGAAGGAGGTCAGTTATCCATCGCGACCATGAGTAGAGAGGCCTCGACGCAGGAAGGCGAGGTGAAGGACGAGACCAAGGAGTTTGCGGTCCTTGAGGTACGAGACACGGGACACGGCATGACGCCAGAGGTACAGGCGCGCATCTTCGAGCCATTCTTCACTACCAAACAATTGGGAAGAGGAACTGGACTTGGGCTCTCGACCGTGTTGGGAATCTCCGAACGAGGCGGCGGGCATGTCGAAGTGAAAAGCGAACCGAATCGTGGAGCGACTTTCAGAGTCTATCTCCCCCGGTTCAAAGGCGCCTCTGTAGCACCCTTTGTTGCTCCCTCGGTTTCGCCACCTGGCGGCGGAAATGAAACCATTCTGCTCGCAGAAGATGAGTCCGGAATACGCGCGATGACGCGAGCATACCTCGAAGCCCTAGGCTACCGGGTGCTCGAAGCTGCGGACGGGACCGAGGCCATCCGACGCTCACTTGAATACGTCGGACCCATTCATCTCGTGCTTACCGACCTGCTCATGCCAGGTATCCGCGGGGACTCTGCGGTCAAGACGATGCGCATGCATAGGCCGGATATCAAAGCCATCTTTATATCCGGTTATACAGATCAGGACCTGATCACGGGTGCCGAAACCATCTTGTACAAGCCTTTCGAGTTCCCCGAGCTTGGTCGTCGAGTGCGCGCGGCTTTGGACAAAGACGGCACTAACAGGAGTGGTCAGCTCGATCCCGCCGCAGACTGATTTGGGCAACTCGAATCCCGTGACTCTGGTTCGAACCATAACACCTCATTCGGGCATCATTCCGTCAGCGGTCTTCGTCCTTGTACCTCATGTAGGCTATCTTGAAGGTACCAATTGAGAGTCATGCTGGAGCTTCGTGGATGAGTGTCTGGCTGGTCATCTCTGCGTTTCGCAACGACAACGATGTAATGCGCATTCTCGATCAGGTGCACGCAGCATCGGAGCAGCCATTTGAGCGCATTCTCGTCGTCGACTCTCTCGGCACCGGAACAATTCCTGCCATGATTGAGCAAAGGACGTGGCGCGACGTTATCTATCGCTCTTACCCATACAACTTGGGATCGGGCGCGAACTTACACGAGCGGCTGCGCATTGCGGCTGAAGGCGGAGCAGACTTCGTCTACACACTGAATCATGACGCCAACTTCGATCTCCAGGCGTTCTCGCGCTTATTCGCGAAGGCCAGAACAATAGAAAATCTCGGCGCAGCCTACCCGCTGGGTCACATCTCGACTATCGGACGCTACAACCTGACGGGCACGCGTGAACTACCATTGCCCGCCAAACTGGTGGCATCGCCTCCAAAGGGCCCTTTGCTCGACGCGTTCTGGAGCAGTTGCAACGGTGCCCTATACTCCACCGTGCCGGTGAGAAAAGGCGTGGTTCCATGGGATGCGCTTTGGATGGGGTGGGAAGATCTCGAATATGGCTGGCGCCTGCAAAGCCATGGCTACCGTCAAGTGATCGTATGCGACGCCGTATTTCAGGACGAATACGAATACGTGTCGACGCCGCTTGGGAACCTAGTAGACAAGCCTGCATGGAGAAGCTACTACCACATCCGAAATCTGATCCTGGCAGTGCGCCGGTCACGAAATCGTCCTCTGTTTTACCTCGTCACCATGGGGAGATTCTTCCAGGAATGCGTCGCGATCCTGCTCGCACGTCGAGAGAAGTGGAAACGGCTCAGATTTCTGTGGTCCGGAGCTGTCGACGGCATCAGAGGAATTGAAGGCGAGCAGCTGACAATCCTCTCTGCTTAGAGGAGGTCTGCACCCTTTCGTGCATATCGAATCAGCGGCTCCCGTTGGTCAGCGCGCTCAGATCCCGCCCAAACCAGCCCTTCCAACCATCGTACAGACCGAGTGAAAAGACTTTGAGCTTGCGCCTGCGTTCTGTTTCAAAGAGGCAGAGCAGTAGGAGCGACTTGAATTGGTTGACGAGCATTCGGGCGACCCAGCGAGGTTCGCGTCGCGCGTATTCGCGAATCAGGGTGCTCAGATTACGCGCGAGGTAATAACGACGAATCACAGCATGATTGGAAGTGCCCGCCTGAAAGGTCAGAATGCTGTGCTTAGTGACATTGCCGATCTGATGCTCCATGAGTTTGTTGGTGCTGCGTAGGACTACAAACCCGGACTGCCGAGCTCTCAGGCAGTAATCCAAATCAACACAGTCGACGAAAAATTCGTTACGAAACGGACCGATGCTTTCGAATGCCGGAAGCGATAAAAGAGTACCGGAGCTTATTACACTGGTCTCCTCTGTCCACGGCGAATGCGTCGAACTGCGGTGTCCATAATTTGACCCAACGGCAGCAATGCGCTCCGGAGAAGGATATTTCCGAACAATCGACAACAGTTGTTCGACTGCGTCCGAATGAAGGGTCGTGTCCTGGTCCAACAAAACAGCCCAGCAATATCCCTCTGCTTTTGCCCAAGTCGTGCCCGAATTCAATGCTGACGCCAGCCCTACGTTAAATTCGTTGCAAATCATGTGGATGCGATCGCTGCCGAGTTCCTGAAGCCGGGAGGTGATTTGACTGTCTCCGGAATTGTCGACGACGACCACCATGTCAACTTGTTCTGTGACCAGCTTTATTCTGTCGACGAATCGGTCATCCGGGAAATAGGTGACGACGATCGCGCAAATATCCTGCCGCGCAGGGGCAGTGCGATCGAGCTGATATCTCTCCGCCACTTCAGAGCATTTCTCCAGAAACTTACAATCTGATGCGGGGTGCATCGTTTCCGCTACCCTGGTTGTTAGGATCGTTCCCTTGAATTTCTCCG
>CAZBCQ010000010.1:14860-34838 GCA_964490255.1 uncultured Terriglobales bacterium
GGGTGCATCGTTTCCGCTACCCTGGTTGTTAGGATCGTTCCCTTGAATTTCTCCGATTAGGCGCCCGTTTCTCGCGGCTTCGTAGAAGCTTCACCACGCTGGCATCATATTTCAAAACCAGATTCGCGCTTGCGGAAGAGTAAACGGCGCGTGGCTGGGGAGGAGGAGCGTAACACTTTGGCATGCCGAAAGTGCCCAGCTGGATTGACCCTATCCTGGTTCTGCTTAGTTCGATAACGACGTGCGAGCGTCTCGACTCTCCCGAGCGGACACTCGCACTCGCTATTCAGGCTAGCTTAGGTCTGTTCTGGTGGCTTCCAACTAGTGCGCATCCGGATGGTCGTGGCGCCAATTCCAGTACGCCTGCTGTTGCTTCCGCGACTGATGATTGAAGTCCGTGTACTTGCGGTGGTTCTCGGAAAGATAGTTACGGTAAGCGCCATCCTCGTGTGAGTTCCACGTGTGGTAGTCGCGGTGGGACTGGTCATAGTATCTTTGTTCGCGTTGATTGTTTCGGTTGTCGTCGTTATGGTGATCTGAATCCTGGTAACCATGCTGGTGATCATCTTGAGCAAGTGCCTGGGTACTCATCATGACTGGCGCGACGAGCGCTGTTGAAAGAACAAGGCAACCCATAAACCTGTATCCACGAAACATATTTTCTCCTCTAACAGCGAGTTAGATGCAGGGCTAGCCTGTTCTGAAGAGCAGCTTCAGGCCGAACAAACCGTCGGAACGGAATAGCTTTTTAATGTGACGTCAGAGGCAACCGTGAAATTCTCAAGCAAATTGATCGTCGTAACTGGTGGAACCGGCGGCTTGGGACGGGCAGTCAGTCTGGCTTTTCTGGAAGAAGGCGCTCGGGTCGCGGTTACCTACCGTGATCCAGCAGAATTCGCGACGCTGAAGACAGCCGCTGGCTCGAACGCTTCTTCTCTCAGCGGAGAGGCTGTTGATGTCACCGATGAAGCCGCCGTCCGGCAGTTCGTCGATGGAATTCTCTCAAATCGTGATCAGATCGATGCGCTCGTGAATGCGGTCGGCGGCTACGCCGGCGGAATCAATCTGTGGGAACTCGATCCGAACACGTTCGAGAAGATGTTGGCCTTGAACTTGCGCTCTGGGTACGTCTTGGCGCGCGTCATAGTTCCGGTGCTGCTCAAACAGAAACACGGCGCCATCGTGAACGTCGCGTCACAGGCCGCATTGGATCATGCTGCAGGAGCCGCCGCTTATGCGGCGTCCAAGGCAGCTGCCGTGGCAATGATGGACTCCTTGGCTGAAGACGTGCGCGGCAGCGGAGTCCGCGTGAATACCATCCTTCCGAGCATCATCGACACGGAACCGAATCGTAAGGCAATGCCCAAAGCTGACTTTTCGAAGTGGCCGAAGCCGGAAGAGATTGCACGCGTCATTTTGTTCCTGTGTAGCGACGGTGCGCGGGTGATCCACGGTGCAGCGATTCCCGTTTACGGTGAACGCTAGCGGCTGGCGAGTTTGGTTGGGCGGATCGCGTCGTGCGGGACAACACCCTTCCCTTCCAGGATCGAGTTGCTGGAGTCTACCTTCAATTCTTTGCCCGAAATTTTTTCGATAGCGCCGGATGGCCAGCGAATCTCGACGGAATCGACTCCCGTTGCCGATCCCAGTCCAAAATGCAACCGCAGATCGTTTTGCGATAGATAACTTCCACCGCTGCGCACTTCGTCTACCTGGGTTACTTTGCTCGCCACTACGGTGACCTTGGCGCCAATCGCCAGGCGGTTGCTCCTCGTCCCCTGAAGTTCAAAGCCGATCCAGTGGTTTCCGGCAAGACCGTGGTTGCGCAGAAGCTCCGCCTGCCCGTCCAGATCTTCGATCACCAGGTCCACGTTTCCATCGTTGAACAGGTCTCCCGCAGCCAGCCCGCGAAGAACGCGATTCTGCTGGAGGTCTGGCCCGGCCTGCTTACTGGCGTCGCAGAACGTGCCGTCTCCCTGGTTGATGGAGAGGATCGCGGGCTCTTTGTATTTCGCTCCGGAAGTTAATTGGTCTGCCTGCGGGTACACGTGGCCACTCACCGCGATCAGGTCGAGCCACGTGTCGTTGTCGATGTCGAAAAAGGCGGTACCCCATTTCACCCACGGCAGCGATGCCACAGCGAGTCCGGAAGGGAAGGTCACGTCGCGAAAGTTTCCGTCACCGTCATTGCGATACAAAGTGTCGTACTGATCCGCAAAGTTCGTGACGAAGATGGAGAACCGGCCAGTGTGCATGTAGTCGCCTACGGCAACGCCCATAGTGCCCTGCATAGAACCGTCGTCCGTCAAAGCGGTGCCCGACTCCATTCCCATCTCGCTGAATTTTCCGTTACCCTCGTTCTTATAGAGAAAATTCGGAGTCGCATCGTTGGCAACAAATATGTCCGGCCTACCCGTTCCGTCAAAGTCCGACCACGTCACTCCCAAACCGTAGTACCCGTTCGGGTCATCTACGCCTGCCGCCTTGCTTACATCCGTGAAGGTGCCGTCCCCATTATTGTGGAACAAGGCATCGCCTGCACCCGGCATGCCGCGCGGACCGCATTGCACGTCGAGCGCGCGATACTTACAGGTCGGCGCCTTGCCAAAACCAGGCAGGTCATTCAGGTGGAAGTCTAAGTAATTAGTGACCATCAGATCGAGATAGCCGTCGCCATCGTAATCGGCAAACGCAGCGCCGGTTGACCAGCGCCCATCGGCCACTTTCGCCTTCGCAGTGACGTCGGTGAAGGTGCCATCGCCGTTGTTGCGATAGAGAACGTTACCTCCGAGGCAAGTGAGGTATAGGTCCGGCCAGCCATCGTTGTTGTAATCGCCAACCGCGCCGCCCATGCCGAAGCAAGCGGTCGTGATCCCCGATTTTGCGCTCACATCGGTGAACGTTCCGTCGTGGTTATTGTGATAGAGCGCCCCACGAGCGGGCTGGTGCTTCAGTTCCTGATCAACGCTGGGATTATTGGTGAAGTAAATGTCGGGCCAGCCATCGCGGTCGTAATCGATCAGCACCACGCCACCACCCATCGATTCAACGATGAACTTCTTCTCGGGGACGTAGGTATGACGGAAGCGGATGCCCGCCTTCTCAGCCACATCTTCGAGTTGGGGAATCTTCCGCCCGGAACAGGCGAGACTTTTTGTGCCGGGTGGCACGGGGGAAGGCGCATGGCCCTCCTGCGCTGAAGAAGCAGCGCCCAGACAAAAAACCAAACACCCAGCCACCAGGGATCGGCAAAAACTCACAGCGTCAGTATAGCTGCTGACCTTCGTAAACCGGCTTGGGACATCAGTTCGGAATCGTGATCGACGGATCTTCTTCCTTGGCCTTCTGGTAACAGATTTGCGCCTTGGAGCCTTCGCCGATTTCCGCATAAAGCTGGCCGGCCGCCACGAGGATCGGCGGAGGAATCGCGTTTGCAGTCAGCTTTTCCAGGATGTCAGCTGCGCGCTGTTTGTTATTCGTGCGCGCCAGCGAGGTCGCCCAGGCATAAGCCATGAACGGATCCGCCAGGGGTGCATCGCCGAGCCGATCGAAAACCGTCACGGCTTCCGGATAGTTCTTGACCGAATAAAGAGCGAGGGCCAGCATTCCCTGCGCCCGTTCGTCTTGCGCATTCTGCCCGAGATAGATTTTCAGCGCGCGTGCACTCTCCGCATAGTTCTTCTGCAGAAAAGCAGCCCGGCCAAGATTTCGCATCAGGTTGGGCGTATCAGGATCCCACCGCTCGGCCTCCTGGAAATCGGCGAGCGCCGGTGCGTATTGCTTCTGGCGCGCTTCGGAGGTCCCCAAATCGTTGTAGGCATTGCCGAGCACGGCGCGCAATCCTTTCTCAGCAGCCGCGACTTGGGTCTTCTGGTCATCACTTAGCTTGGCGGCTGCCAGAGTGTCCGGATCCAGCGGTGCGGCTGGGCTCGTCCCTACAGGCACCGGAGCGCTCGATGCGGAAGCGTCTGGCGGCGTAGTGCTAGCGCCCGCCTCACTGTTTGCGAGCGCCTGTTGCTGGCGTCCCGCAACCACCAGTTTGGTTTCGATCTCTTTGGACCGCTCGACGTACTTCGTCCCCTCAGCCTTGTCCCCCTTGGTAATGAGAATGCGCCCAAGCGTGAAGTATGCGCGCCGGATCTGATAATTGTTCCGACCTTCGTCCTTGCCGGTCAGCTCGATTGCCTTACGCAGATATTGCTCGGCGGCCCCGTTATCCCCGCGCCCGTACGCATTCAGCCCCATATATAGGTAGGGCTCGGGCCAGTCCGGCCGGGCAGCCGCTGCAACCTTCAGATAGCGATCGGACTCTGCATAATTCTTCTCGTTCGAGGTGATATATCCCATGAAGTAATTGCCGAAAAAGTCCGTGGGATTCCGCTGCACTTCGGCCAGAAACTCCTCGCGCGCCTGCGGCGTAGCTTCCCAGCCGTTCTTTGTCAGCAAGAAGAGTCCCAGGTAATAATGCCCGCGTGATTCTTTGGGATCGACAGCGATGGCTTTCTTGTACTCCGCCTCAGCTTCGTTGGAGAGTCCAGCGCCCTCGTATGCCCGTCCGGCCATGATGTGAACGGCAGCCTTGTTGGCCGCCGACTCTTCCATCTGCGTAAAAATGCTGGCCGCTTTCTCTTTCTCATGCAATTGCAGCAGCGCTGTCGCCATGCTGTATGCGACTTCCATATCGGTCTGCAAATCCAGGGACTTGCTCAACGAATCGACGGCTTGGCGATAATCCTTCTTCAGGATCCAGAGCTTGCCCTGAAGATTCCAGTACACGGCGTTTTTCGGATCCGCTTTCAGCAGCTCCTGGCACTCCTTCAGACCTTCATCGGCACGACCTGCGCGAAAATACGCAAGTGCGAGTGCATAGCGGGTCTCTGGAGTTGGTTCCAGCTCCAGGGAACGTTTATAAAGCTCGGCGGCTACCGGATGGGCGCCCACCGTACCTCGTAGTTCCGCCAAATCCTTCAACGCGAGGGCGATCACTCGCTTATTGGCAGCCGCAATCGCTTCGGGATCACCAGTTTGCTGGGCGGCAGAAGCCGCCTGTAGCCGGTTCTGCAGCTCCGTGCCAGCGTTGGACTGCGATGGCGCCGCTTGCGCCCTGACTTTCGGCGCGGAAGCGCTAACCAGCAAAAAGACGGCCAAATAGAGGTGTTTGGAAGGAACGCGGAATCCGAAAGGACGAAAAATCACGCCATTAAGATAACTCTTCGCAGCACGGGATGTCTGTGAAATGCGCAGCAGAGTGCCGCGAACGGGTTATCATCTTTCAAAGTGGGGTTCAGCCAGATCTGCGAAAAAGCACGAAAAGCTGTCGAGATCGCCACATATACCCGTCGTACTGGTAAGGGCAGATGAGCCCGTGAGGAGATAAGAATGCGCTACATGATGCTGATCTACAGCCGGGAAGAGGAAGCACTGACCCAGCAGGAAATGGAAGATCTGAAGCGAAGGCACGAGGAGGTTATCCGGGAAACCGCGAAAGCAGGCATCTTCCGCGGGGCCGAGCCCCTGCAGCCGACCAGCACTGCCACAACCTTGCGGCTTGAAGACAGCGGAAACGTACTTACTACCGATGGCCCGTTCGCTGAGACCAAAGAACAGCTTGCCGGGTACTACATTCTCGACTGCAAGGATCTGGACGAGGCGATCTATTGGGGAAGCAAGATTCCAACCTCGTGCAAGGGCAGGAAAGGATGTCTGGAGATTCGTCCGCTCCACGACATGACTTCCCGAGCCATAGCACAAATGGCAGAAGAGGAGTGCTCCGCAAGCTCGCGTGGCTGACGCTCAGAAAACCGTTGAGGCCGTCTTTCGCGAGGAATCCGGCCGGATTATTGCCTCGCTGATCCGGATGTGCGGATCGTTCGATTTGGCGGAAGAAGCCATGCAGGAGGCTTTCGCCTCCGCCCTCGCGACTTGGCCGCAACGAGGCATGCCGTCGAATCCTGCTGCCTGGATCACCACCGCCGCACAGCGGAAAATCATTGACCAGGTGCGACGGCAGCAGACTCGCACGGAAAAAGAGAACGCGCTGGTTTATGAAACGAAAACATCTACCGAGCAACAATCGATTGACGATCCGATGCCAGAGTATCCCGACGACCGCCTGCGTCTGATCTTCACCTGTTGCCATCCGGCACTGAATCAGCAGGCACAGGTAGGTCTTACCCTTCGCACCCTGGGAGGCTTAACCACTCCGGAGATCGCGCGGGCTTTCCTGATACCGGAACCAACTTTGGCGCAGCGGCTCGTTCGAGCGAAGGCAAAAATTCGCGACGCGCGCATTCCCTATGAAGTTCCGCCGCTGCAAAGGCTGGCGGAACGTCTGAGTTCGGTTCAGGCAGTCATTTATCTGATCTTCAACGAGGGTTATTCGGCCACCGCGGGCGAAAGCCTCATCCGCCGCGAGCTCTGCGCGGAAGCGATTCGTCTCGGGCGTATCCTCGTGCAATTGATGCCGGATAATCCAGAGAATCTTGGCCTGCTGGCGCTGATGCTGCTGCACGATTCCCGCAAGCTGGCACGGACGAATGCGGCAGGAGACCTGGTCACGCTCGAGGAACAGGATCGCTCGCTCTGGGATCGCGAGGAAATTGCCGAAGGCCTTGCGCTAATAGAACGTGCATTGCGAATGCGGCCCACCGGGCCGTATCAGTTGCAGGCGGCAATCGTGGCTGTCCATGCTGAAGCGAAAACCACCGAAGAAACTGATTGGCGCCAGATCGAGGCGCTTTACCAGGAACTGCTGCGCATCTCGCCGTCTCCTGTTGTGGCCCTCAACCACGCAGTGGCAATTGCCATGAGTCGCGGCTACGAAACAGGACTGGCGCGACTGGATGAAATCGCTAACGAAGGAAGGCTCGGGGAGTACTATCTTTTGGAAGCTGCCCGCGCCGACCTGCTCCGCCGCCTGGGTAGACTCGCTCCCGCCACCCAGGCCTACAAGCGCGCTTTGAAACTAGTGACCAATCCCGTCGAAGAGCGTTATCTGCGGCGTCGTCTCGATGAGATTGGATCGTCTGTTCCTGCGAGTTAGAATTCAGCTGCTACTCTCCTCCTGCACTTAGTTTGGTTTTCATAGGATCAGGAGCCCTGATGCGAATCGCATGCGCGTTGTGGTTCATTCTCTTCTCTGGCATGGCTATGGCTCAAAGCACAACGAAAACAGTGGCGGAACGGTTGGGATATCCGGCTGATTCGCGATTGCTGGTAATCCATGCCGACGATTTCGGCATGTCCCATTCCGTGGACCAGGCCACCATGGAGGCCCTCGAGAAACACTGGGTCACCTCCGCCAGCATCATGGTGCCGTGCCCATGGTTTGCGGAAGTAGCCGGATGGGCCAAGTCGCATCGCGACGCCGATCTTGGAGTCCATCTAACATTGAACAGCGAATGGACTACCTTGCGTTGGCGAGGTCTGACAACCCTTGCGGGATCGAGTCTGCTCGACGCACAAGGTTATCTCCCGACGACGGTGCCGGAGGTTTTGCAGAAAGCGAAACCATCGGAGGTGCAAACGGAGGCGCGTGCACAGGTCGAGCGAGCGCGCGAGGCTGGCATCACGCTGTCGCATCTCGATACGCACATGGGAACCATCGTCAGCTCTCCGCAGTTTTTCGGCGTGTATATAGGGCTCGGTCGCAGCTACGGACTTCCGGTCCTGTTGGAGCAGCGCCCAGACTTCATGGGCGTCGAATTTCCCCGCGAAGGGATCGTCACTGACAGAGTGCTCATGATGCTGCCCGGTCCTTCCAAAGATCAGTGGCTGGCAGCTTATGAAAAAATGCTCGCGCCCCTGCCACCCGGGTCCTATCAGTTGATCGTCCATCTTGGGGTCGACGACGACGAACTGCGTGCTGCCGCTGCGGGGCAGGACGCCTATGGCTCGGCGTGGCGCCAGAGGGACTTCGACGTGGTCAGTAGCCCGGAGTTTCAGAGCTTCCTCAAAGAGCAGAAATTCATCCTGGTTTCCTGGAGTCAACTGGCGAAGGCACTGCCCCAAAATTGGCGGCAATAGACGCCTTTTAGCGCAAAGCGCCGTTGGCAACCGCGGCACCTGTTCCGATAAGGGTTTGCACTTCTGGGCTGGAAGTCGCACGCACCATTGTGAGAAGCTTCCCCGTTAGCCGGCTGAAACGGCACTCGGAGGAATTCATGTTCCTGCGCATGCTGCTTTATTGTGTTCTGTGCGGTCTGTTCCTGTCCTGGGGAGGCCACGACGGCGGCGGTCATCTGATGTCCTGGTGGTGGCTACAGGGCATCGTGCTAACGGCAGGCCTATTTCCGATCGTACATTTCGGTGCTGCCAACTTTCTACGCCGGCTTGCTTCCGTATGGATGCTTCTGGTGTTGGTAAGCTGCTTCTCAACTTGGCTCGAAGGCCGGGTCTATTTGCCATTGGCGGACTCGAGTCGGCCGAAGATCCTGATGGCCGGTTTTCTCCTTTACACAATCCTTGCGGTCGTTATCGCCGGACTCGCTGGGCTGTTTGACCTCGTTGCTGCAGACGGAGAATCGCCTGAGACCCGCGATGCCGACGGCATTGTGGTAGTGATGCTTGCAGGAGGCGTCGTTTACCTCCTTTGCCACTGGATGTTCGGCGCACTGTTCTTCCGCTACTTCACGCATTCGTATTACAGCTCCGTCCTCGAGTTAAAGGTTGGCCTGGACGGAGTGCGCCAGATGGGAAGTCGTCTCGCAATCATTGAGTTTGGGCGCGGCGCCCTGATGGCTTTGGCTGTGGTACCCGCAATTGCAATCATGCGAGTCGATCGCACAAAGTCCGCCATCATCGCTGGACTAGTCCTATGGATCGCTGGAGGCCTGGCGCTGCAGATCGCGCCTAATCCGATCATCCCGCAACACCTGCGCTGGCTCTACACTTGGCAGATTCTGCTTCAGAACTTCCCGGTTGGCTTCATCACCGCCTGGGTTATGCGCAAGACCGCAGAACCTGCCGAAGAGCCGACACCGCAAGCCGCGTCAACCACCGCATAGGTATTTTTGAAAACTTGCGGGACAGGCGCCCTCGCCTGCCCTGCCGAGATTACGCCGTCGTCACCGCCGGTTTTCCCACTGCATCGCTGTAATTGTTGATCGTTTCCAGCGTCTTCATGTGGTCATACCAGGTGAATTTCAGGATGAGCGAAGTTAATGCAATGATGCCGAACGCCAGCGCCGCATGCCAGAGGTGCCAGGTCACGACGTAGATGGGTAGCGCCACCAGGCTCACCTGCCAGACAATTCCCACGGCAATATTGAACATGTCGCGGAAGAAATCTTTGTTGCGCTCGAATGTGGGATCTTCGGCGCGAACCTTGGCGAGGATCGGGCCCCAGAAACCCCAAGGACGCACACGCCGGTAGAAGTCCTTGAGCACTTCTTCATCTTCCGGTTTCGTTAGCAAGGTCCCCAGCAGACAACCAATCAAAGAAATCCCCAGCACAATCGGGAAGATCAAGGCCACGTCCACATTTCCTTTGAACCCGCTGAGATCGAGGATCTGCGGTAGCGCCTTCGGCATGATCAGCGAAGCCCCGATACCGGTCACCATTCCCCAGAAGTAACCGTACCCGTTGAAGCGCCACCAGTACCATTTCAAGACGTTGGACGCCGTGTAGCCTCCCCATAGTCCGGAGACGATCCAGAGCACGACCGAGTTGACCGACGCCACATACCACCCGATCAGCACGCCGATCAGCACCACCGCGAAAGACGCGACGTAGCTAAGCCTGACGTACGTTCGCGGGCTGGCATTGGGATTGATAAACCGCTTATAGATATCGTTTACGAAATATGGCGGTGCCGCATTCACTGTTGCAGCGAAATTAGACATGAAGGCCGCAAGCAGACCGGCAATCAGGAACCCGAGCAGACCCGCGGGCACGAATCGTCCCAGGGCATAGGGAAGGACGAGTTCGAAGTCCATGTGACTTCCCATGCCCCGGATATTCTCACTGAAGAACACGAGCGCCAGCACCGTCAGCCCAGTGATGAGAAAGTAGCGCGGAGGCGTCAGCACCACGTTGACCCAGCTGCTCATCATCGACGCTTCGCGGGGATTCTTCGCCGACAAAATTCTTTGCATGTCGTAGTTCGGCGCAGGACCAGCCATGCTGATCAATATGCCCTTGAAGGCAAGCATCATCACGAAGAAGCCGAAAAGTCCGTAGCCATCTTCGGCGATTCTAGTTGTGGCGGCGGGCAGCAGTTGCGACCAGTTCAGTCCGAGATGCCAGCCGAAGAAGATGTTGTCCCAGCCCGCGGGCACGAAACACGCCAAAGTTCCCGGCGCGACTTTTGTCATCGCAATGATTCCCACGGCAAACGATGCGATTGACAAGATGCAGAACTGGATCACTTCCGTCAGCACCACGCTGATCATGCCGCCCTTGATCACGTAGATCGCGGTGATCGCAATCAAGATCACTGCGTACTCATTCGGAGTGAAATGCCAAGGAAGGAACGTTGCCGCAAATTTGCCGATACCTTTGAAGCCGTAACTGAAGAAGCCGATGATGCTGACGAACGCGTATATCACCACGATTAAATGCGAGAGCTGAGCGCCGCGCCCGGTGCCGAAACGCGTCTTGATCCATTCCGCGCCAGTCATCACGTTCGATCGCCTGAGCCATGTCGACAGATACACCATCAGGAAGACCTGGTTGAAAGTCGGCCACAGCCAGGGGATCCACACGCTCTTCAGTCCGTAGATGAACATCCAGTAGACCAGCAGCATGGTGCCGCTGATGTCGAACATGCCGGATGCATTCGATATGCCGAGCACGTACCACGGCATGGCGTTGCCGCCGAGGAAGTAGGCCTGCATGTCGCGCGAGGCGCGGTGAGAAACCCAGTAGCCAATAAACACGGACGAGCACAGGTAGGCGATGATGATGGCGATATCGATGGTATGTAGATGCACGCGTATACCTCGGTCCTGAACGTGGGCGCCGTTAGTACAACAAAGCTTTGGCACGCTCCGAGACGGCGCGAAATCAGAACTGGCTCAGAGGATCGATCACTATACACCAGAATTCACGATAAAAAGCGAGTACCCCAATCACGCGTAGCAGGTCGCGGAGCGCGGATTTCGCGGTTCCGCGCATGTTTCATCGTGCCTGGGAGCTAATAGACTACGTAAAACGTTTTGCGAAGCCAGCTGAATTGAAACTACTCTCAATTCGTCACCTCTACCCGGCCGGAGCAGAAAAAACGATCCGCTTCAATCGTCCATCCTTGAACACGAGTCTGAAGGAGTCTTGAATCTCACACGAGCATGAGGTCTCATAAACCCACTCGTCAGGGCTGAGTCGTCTCTTTGGCTTCCCCAGGTTCTTGAGAACATCATCTTTCGATGAGCCAAGGTGAAGGGCGTGCCAGTTTCCGAAGCCTTCGTCAGGAGTAAACCACTTCGTCACTGCAGCCTGTTGTTCACTCGGCTTGATTGCGCGATCAATACCAGCACTGACGGTCAATTCACCAACAACATTATCCGTGTACTCGACAAGATGAAGAGTTGCCGTGCGCTTCGCGTCTGTGAAGTAACGTCCGCCCGTATCGCCTTCATTCTTGCGAACGACACCATGACCAAGCAGCCGCTGAACTTGCGAATCCGTAGATACTCCAAGTGTTATGCCCGCAAAGTGAAGCGGCCAACAGACCGATCCGAGAGAGGGCATTGAGTCCTCAGCGTTGGACGATCCACCGGTCATGACCGATACGCACAATATGCCCATGAGCACGGCCCTTTTCATAGTCACTGCAGTTCCCCAGCCAGCACGAATAGGAGCATCGCCTGCCAGTTAATCGCGATCTCATTGCTTGCGTACGACGCCTGCTCATCCGCGTAGACTTTCGCCGGTGGCAAGTCCGGAGAAAGTTTCTTCAAGACATCGTCCTGTCTGCCTGCATTCGGTCCTCCAGAGAGCAACCCGGGCCACGGGTCATCAACGTTATCGGCGCCGCTCGGCCGGTGATGCGGATGCTTATAAGGATTCGCTCCCAGCTGCGTGACCCATGACAGCGAAAACGTATTTCGTCCGAGCAGATAATGCAGATTATCGAGCGCCGTATTCACGAACGCTGGATTGGGCAAAAACGTGTTGGCGACCAGGAGCTGCATGCCGTAATTTGCCGCGACGCCATTGGATCCCCACACATAGTCTTTCGTCAGCAAGCTGACATGATAAGCATTCTTCGCGGTGTCATTGACCACCTGCTGCGCCGCGTCCACCGTCAACTGCCTGATCTCACGAGTGGCGTTCGCATCTTCTGCTTTTCCGCGTGTTCGCTTTGTAAGCGCATACGTCCACAGTCCCATCGGCGCCACCTGTCTCCATGATTCGGCGTCCGGCTTCCGAAGCAGATCTATGAACTTCTTGTAGTTCGTCAGGAAATACTGGTTGTAGCTGGGCTCGCCAGTCGTGCGCCAAAGCTCAGCGGCGGCCCACAGCCGTTCATCGCTGCAGTCATTGTCGCCGTACTCTCCGGTACTTACTCCCGGAGGATTCTTAAACGTGACGTTCGGGTTCTGCTCACTCCACTGCCACGCCTTCTTCGCAGCGGCTAGATTTTGCGCTGCGAACTTCTTGTCGAAGTGCGCGTACACCCGCGCGGCGATCGCAGCCACCGCCGCCAGATCCGCTGTCGCACAAGTGCTCTTGAACGGCGCGCTCCCGGTACCGATCACTTCACTGGGCAGCGTATCGTCCTGCGGCATGACGAAGCCGCTGAAGTGCGTGCTGGTCTGCTTGTGCCATACGCCGCCATCGTCGTCCTGCATTTTCAGCATCCACTCCAGATTGAAGCGCGCTTCGTTCAGGATATCCGGCGTGCCGTTGCCGCTCTCCGGGATATTGAGCTTTGCCTTTCCCGTTTTTTCGGGAAACATCTCGAACGCCCACAGCATCGATCCCGTCGAAATGCCGGAGTTCACCACGTAACGTCCGTAGTCCCCGGCATCATGCCAGCCACCTATGTTGGCACGCGGTCCCTGTTTGCCGGAAGACTCCTGGAACTCACCATTCAGATGCACGCAGGATGTTTGTACGCGGCAAATTCAGGACCCATATTGACCGCAGTTCCGCAGCGTTGTCCGTAAAAAGCGCGCATCGCCAGATAGAACGCGCGGTTGTACACGTCGGGTCCAATGGCAAAAGGCCAGCTGCGTCCCACACCGGCAACTTCGACGTAATAATTGCCTGCTGTTTTCAAAGATGAAAAGTCCGCCGCCTGCACGGTGTCGTCGGTATCCTGATCCTTCGCCGGAACGGATAGTTTTCCCTCCAGAACCGTCGCTCCATCGTTCACACGTTTGACCACGAAGCTGGTGCCGGGTGCGCTGACCAGCGCGATTTTCGGACTCGAAGACAGGTATCCCACCTGGTCGACTTTGATCGCCAAGGTCGGCGCCTGCGCATTACACAGCACTGCAAGAAATGAACCGATGAAGAGGTAAAGAAGAGCACGCTTCATTCATCCCTCTCACAAAACGGACTGCTCAGGTAAGAACAATATTTGTAAAGCTTGCTCAGCTGATTGTCTTGTGATTTTCGGCTTCGGGCGCGATAAATCCCTTCCCATTTCTGCAACGTGTTAGTAAATCGTTTAGCCGGAAGTGCCTTTTTTTGCGTGCTTTAGCTCACTGGTACCGCAGAGTCTCTCTTGTATAATCGCGCCGTCATTCGTTCCAAAACTGCGACTGGTCGTGTCAGGGACTGCCCGCGCATTTTGCCGCAGAGCACACAGTTGCGAATTCAGGGGCCAGGGAGCTGCTATGCAATATGGGCATTTCGACGACGCAAATCGCGAGTATGTGATCACGCAGCCGGACACTCCGCTGCCGTGGATCAATTATCTTGGGTGCCAGGCTTATTTTGGACTCATCTCCAATACCGCTGGCGGATATTCATTCTATCGTGACGCGAGGCTTCGTCGAATCAGCCGTTATCGCTATAACAATGTCCCTTACGATTTCGGCGGCCGCTACATCTATGTTCGCGACAACCAGAATGGCGAATTCTGGTCGCCTTCGTGGCAGCCCACCCGCAACCAGGTTGAGAAATACAGCTGTCGTCACGGCATGGGCTACAGCATCATCGGATCAGAATACAAGGGCATCGAAGCGCGCACTCGCTACTTCGTTCCTCTCGACCAAAATCTGGAAATCTGGCAGCTGACCGTTACCAATCATCGGCAGGCGACAGCTTCGTTATCAATCTTCTCCAGCATCGAATTCTGCCTCTGGGACGCGCAGGATGACAGCACGAACTTTCAGCGCAATTTCAGCATCGGGCAAGTGGAGATCGAAGACGGCGTCATCTATCACAAGACCGAATATCGCGAGCGTCGCGACCACTTCGCGTACTTCGCCTGCTCCGCGGAACTGGCCGGATTTGATACGCAGCGTGAGTCCTTTGTCGGTCCCTATCGCGGTTGGGACAAACCTGCGGTGGTCGAGCGCGGCGAGTCGGCGAACTCCGTAGCTTATGGCTGGGCGCCGATCGGATCGCATCACGTGAAACTCGACCTCAAGCCCGGCGAGTCACAGCAGATCATCTTCGTGCTGGGCTATCACGAGAATCCGGTCGCGGAGAAGTTCGATCCGCCGGATTCCCAAACGGTGAACAAGAAGACCGTGAAGCCGGTCATCGCGAAATATCTGAAAGCCGCTAACGTCGATGCCGCTTTCGACCGACTGCGCGATTATTGGGACGAACTGCTCAGCATCTGCCAGGTGGAAACGCCCGATATTCACACCAATCGCATGGTCAACATCTGGAACGCGTACCAGTGCATGGCTACGTTCAATATGTCGCGCTCGGCTTCGTTCTACGAATCGGGGATTGGTCGCGGGCTGGGCTTCCGCGATTCCAACCAGGACTTGCTGGGCTTCGTGCACATGGTGCCCTCGCGTGCGCGTGAACGCATTCTCGACCTAGCGTCCACACAATTGCCGACCGGCGGGGCGTATCACCAATATCAGCCCCTCACGAAACGCGGCAACAATGACGTCGGCAGCAACTTCAACGACGATCCGCACTGGCTGATCATCGGCGTGTCCGCCTACATCAAGGAGACCGGCGATTGGAGCATCCTTGATGAACCCGTTCCCTATGACAACGAGCCGGGCTCCGAAACGCCGCTCTACGAGCACCTGCAGCGCAGCTTCCAGTACACGCTCGACCGGCTTGGACCCCATGGACTTCCGCTCATCGGCCGCGCCGACTGGAACGACTGCCTCAACCTGAACTGCTTCTCCGATACGCCTGGCCAATCCTTCCAGACCACCACCAACAAGGAAGGCAAAGTCGCCGAGTCCGTATTCATTGCCGGTCTGTTCGTACTTGCTGGACAAGAACTGGCCGCAATCGCCGAGCATCGCTGCCATAAAGATGAAGCGAAACGCTATCGTGCCGAAGCCAAAAAGATGGACGCGACGATCCATGAGCATGGCTGGGATGGCGAGTGGTTTATTCGCGCCTACGACGACTTCGGCAACAAGGTCGGCTCGAACGAATGCACCGAAGGCAAGATCTTCATCGAGCCGCAGGGCTTCTGCGTGCTCGCCGGGGTTGGCCTGGAAGATGGGCTTGCTAAGAAAGCGCTCGACTCCACCCGCAGACACCTTGCGACCAAGCACGGTATCGTTCTGCAGCAGCCGGCGTATTCGCGCTACTACCTGCATCTCGGCGAGATTTCGTCTTATCCGCCTGGATACAAAGAAAACGCAGGCATCTTCTGCCACAACAATCCGTGGGTGATGATTGCCGAAGCGAAAATCGGCAATGGCGACAATGCCCACGACTACTACACCCGCATCAACCCATCGGCGCGCGAAGCGATCAGCAATCTGCACCGCTGCGAGCCGTACGTCTATTCGCAAATGATCGCCGGCAAAGATGCACCAACTCACGGCGAAGCCAAGAACTCATGGCTGACCGGAACCGCCGCTTGGAACTACTACGCTATCGTGCAGCAGATCCTGGGGATTCAAACTTCGCTCGATGGATTGCAGATCGCGCCGGTGATTCCGACCTCCTGGAAAGGGTTCAAAGCTACGCGGAAGTATCGTGGTGTGACCTATAACCTTGAGATCGAACGCCAGGGAAACGGGAACAACATCACTCTTACCGTGGACGGCAAGAAGTTGGAAGGAAATACCGTCCCCGTCCCCCTAAACGGGACGAAAGAGATCAGCGTCAGAGGAATTCTGAGCTAGGAGATTGCCTTGTACGTTGCGAACCAACAGCGGTACGACTCGATGCAGTATCGGCGCTGTGGCCGCAGCGGCCTACAACTGCCCGCAATCTCCCTGGGCCTCTGGCACAACTTCGGTGGCGTCGACGTGTACGAGAACGGCCGCGCCATCGTATTGCGCGCCTTCGATCTAGGCGTGACTCAGATCGATCTGGCCAACAATTACGGTCCCCCGCCGGGTTCGGCCGAAGAGACATTCGGCAAGATTCTGAAGCACGATCTGGGCCGATATCGCGATGAACTGATCATCACCACCAAAGCCGGATATGACATGTGGCCGGGTCCCTACGGCGAGTGGGGATCGCGTAAATACCTGATCGCCAGCCTTAACCAGAGCCTCAAGCGCATGGGACTGGACTACGTCGACATCTTCTATTCCCATCGCCCCGATCCCAAAACGCCGCTGGAAGAAACGATGGGCGCGCTGGACTTTGCCGTGCGCTCCGGCAAAGCTCTCTATGCCGGAATTTCCAACTACAACTCGGAACAGACGCGCGAGGCCGTTCGCATCCTCTATGAACTTGGTACTCCTTGCCTTTTTCATCAGCCCAGTTACTCGATGTTCAGGCGGGACATCGAGTGCGGCGTCCTCGACGTGCTCGGCGAAGAAGGTGTGGGATGCATTGCCTTCAGCCCTCTAGCACAGGGTTTGCTGACCGATCGCTATCTCGACGGCATTCCGGCAGGTTCGCGTGCCTCCAAACCGCATGGCTTTTTGAAAGCCAAGGACGTGGATGAGCATCGCGTCGCTCAGGCGCGCCAGTTGCAATCAATTGCGAAGACGCGCGGCCAGACACTGGCTCAGATGGCAATCGCGTGGGTGCTCCGCGACGAGCGTATGACCAGCGCACTCATCGGCGCCAGCAGCGTGCAGCAGCTGGAACAGAACGTCGCGGCCATCAACAATCTGAAATTTTCACCAGAAGAACTAGCGGAGATCGATCAGATCCTCGCAAACTAGAAATTTCGTGCCCCATCGCGCCTTCCTTTGGCGCTACCCCGGGATCAGGTTGCCCTGTCTCAGCTACGGTTTCGCCTTCCCCGATGCAATCTGTTCGCGCGACACAATGCCCTTGCCCTCGAGCACCGAATAGAACTTTTCCACCTCGAGGTTGGTCATCCTGTCCACGGTGCCCGAAGGCCAGTCGATTTCGACCGAATCGATCTTCGTTGCCGACCCTACTCCAAAATGCTGACGTAAATCGTTTTGTGACAGGTAACTTGCCCCGCTCAACACTTGCGAGGTCTGGGTCATACTGCCCGCGGTGATTTTCACCCTGGCATTGATCCCCAGCCGGTTCGTTTTCGTGCCCGCCAACTCGAAACTGACCCAATGCCGCCCCGGAACTCCCTTGTTCCGCAGGACCATCGGCGGCCCATCTAGGTCCTCGACCACCACGTCCATGTTGCCGTCATTGAAGAGATCTCCGATGGCAACTCCGCGCGAGACTCGCTTCTCTTGGAGCGCGGGACCGGCCTGCTGGCTGGCATCACAAAATGTGCCGTTCCCCTGATTCATGTTCAGAATCTTCGGCTGTTGGTATCCAGCACCTGGCAGGCCGCCCATTTGCGGATACACCTGGCCGGAGACCGCAATCAGATCCAGCCAGCCGTCGTTGTCGAGATCGAAAAAAGCATCGCCCCACTTCACCCACGGCAACGATGGCAATGCCACGCCCGACTTATACGACACATCGTGGAAGTCGTAATTGCCTTCATTCTTGTAAAGCGTGTCGTACTCATCGGCGAAATTGGTCACGTAAATTGATGGGCGACCGGAATGATCGTAATCGCCGAGCGCGAGCCCCATCGATCCCTGCTCAGAACCGTCTTCGCTGACCGCCGTTCCCGACTCCAGCCCCATCTCGCTGAACTTGCCTTTACCTTCGTTCTTGTAAAGGAAGTTCGGACCGGAATCATTGGCGACGTAGAGATCGGCCCGACCACTATTGTTCAGATCGACGAACACCGAGCCCAGCCCGTAGAAGCCGTCGGGATCGTCTGTCCCTGTCGCCTTCGATACATTCGTGAACGTGCCGTCTCCATTGTTGTGAAACAGCGAATCGCCGGCGCCTCGCAGGCCACGAGGACCGCACTGCACGTCGCGGCCGCGGTATTTGCAGGTGGGAATCTGCCCGAAACCGGGCAGATCATTCAGCTTGAAATCCACATAGTTCGAAACGAACAGGTCAACATATCCGTCGTTGTCGTAATCGCCGAAAGTCGCGCCAGTTGAATAGCGGCCATCAGCAACTCCGGCTTTTGCGGTCACGTCGGTAAAAGTCCCATCACCGTTGTTGCGATACAGCACATTGCCGCCCAGACTGGTGATGTAAATGTCGGGCCAGCCATCGTTGTTGTAGTCGCCGACAGCGCCTCCGTCGGCATATCCGGGAGTCGCTATGCCGGCCTTGTCGGTTACGTCCGTGAAGGTTCCGTCGTGATTGTTGTGATACAGGGCGCCGCGCGCCTTCTCACCTTTCAGCGCACCCGCTACGCTCGGGGCATTGGTGAAGTAGATGTCGAGCCATCCATCTCGATCGTAGTCGAGCAATAGCACACCGCCGGACATGGATTCGACGATGTACTTCTTCTCGGGATCGTACGTGTGCTGGAAACGGATGCCGGCTTTCTGCGTGACATCTTCAAGCTGCGGGATTGTGCGGCCCTCACAGACGATATTCTTGGCGGATTTAGGAGGCGGTGGCGGCGCATGTCCGCCCTGTCCGAAGCTGGGAGTCAAAAACCCGAATACTGCCACAAGGGTAAAAAGTGCAGCGGTGAGTTTGCGCATCGATATCAGTTGGGACCGGAATCGTCTGCTTTCTTCGAGTTCTCTTCCAGGCGTCTGACTGAAGACTCGCGCTTTTCGGCTTTGATCTGCTTATAGACCGCTAGTTCCCGATCCGCATCTTCTCGCCTGCCGTCCTTACGATAAGCCAACTGAAGCTGATAATGCACGTAATCCAAGTCGGGGGAGAGTCGTGCGGCCGCTTCCAGATAGGAAATGGCGTCTTTCGTTTGGCCGGAGTCGAGCAGCGCCTTGCCGAGTTGATAATTCGCACCTGGGTGACCAGGCGCTTGGCCCAGGACGGCTCTGAGATGAGCCATCGCTTCCTCCGTTTTAGACTGGCGAAGCAGAACGTACGCCAGGCTGTATTCGTTCTCGACGTCGCCCGGCGATAGCGCCATCTCGGCGCGGAACTCGTTCACGGCGTCATCGTACTTATCGACCCTCATGTACGCGCTTCCCGCGACAAAGTGGGCGTGCTGCAGTTGTGGATCGATTTGCAGCGCCTTGTGGCACGCAGCGGCCGCCTGCGGATAGTAGCCCATTTCGCTCCAGGCTTGCGCGATCATGAGCAACGTGTCCGTCGACGATTGTTGAGCCTGAAGTTTCTCCAGGATGTCGGCCGCCGCCTGATACTGATTGGTCTTGATCAGAGAAGCGGCCCAGGCGTATGCAATGCGCGGATCACGAAATGCATTGTCACCAATGGGAGCGAAGGCCTGAGCAGCCTCTGCGAACGAATTTGTATTGAACAAAGCCATGCCCAGCATGGTGCGCAGCGACACATCCTGAGGCTCAGTCGAGACCGCGACTCGCAACGCTTTGGCAGCGTCTGGATAATCTTCCTGCCGCATCGCAGCCATTCCCAAATTGCGCATCAGTCGCGGCGTGTTCGGATTCCACGATTCCGCTTCCTTAA
>CAZBCQ010000010.1:34938-37656 GCA_964490255.1 uncultured Terriglobales bacterium
ACTGCGTAGTTCTTCTGCCTGGCCTCTGCCGTTCCCCAATCGTTGAAGCTCTCCCCAAGAACCGAACGCAACTGCTTCTTGCGGTCCTCAATCGCTTCTTGCTCTTTCGGAGACAGCTTGGAACTCTGTTGTTGAGTTGCGCTCTGCGGTGACGCTGTGCCCGCGTAAGCCATTGCAGGAGGCGCAGCGATGCCCGGCAGATCACCTCCGAGCGACTCGCCGCCGCCCATGCCGGATGCAGCGGCTTGCGCTCCCACCTGGCGTTCCACCGCTTTCATATAGAGCGCAAACAACTGCTTCGAATGTTCGAGCTGTTGCTGCGCTTCTTCCCGGTGGCCTTCACTCACGGAGATTCGGCCCAGCATGATGTACGCCTTGCGTATCTGGTAGCTATTGCGCTCCTCGTCCTTGCCCGTAAGCGCAACCGCTTTGGTCAAGTACTGCTTCGCAAGGTCATACTTTTTTTCCTGGTACGCATTGCCACCAAGGAAGAGCCAGGGATCCGGTGAAGTCGGGTCTGCTTCTGTGGCCGCTTTCAAGTGTTGGTTCGACTGCTCTAGCTCGCCCTGCTTCGATTCCATGGCACCCAGATAGTGGTTCGCGAGATAGTCATGAGGCTCCACTCGCACGGCTTCCTGCAGTTCGTGCAGAGACTCCGGAGTGGGGCCCCAATTGTCCCGCTCGAGCAAAGTAAGGGCGAGGAAGAAGTGAACATGCGGCAGCTTGGGATCGAGCTCGATGGCACGCTTGAACTCGCGGATCGCAGCATCGTGATACCCATGATCGCGATAACCGCCTCCGAAAACCATGTGCCAGATCGCCCGATCTCCGTACTGGGTCAGCATGCTCTGAAACACCTTTTCGGCCTTTTCTTTCTGCTTCAGATCCAGATAAGTGGTCGCCAGAGCGAATTGCACATCAGGATCGGTCTTCGCTTCCAGCGCCTTACTGAAGGCATCAGCAGCTTGCTGATAGTTCCCCTGTTGGACGGCCGCTTTGCCTTTGACGAACCAGGCAGAAGAGTCCTTCGGATTAGCTTGCAGGATCTGATCTGCTTGCGCGATGGCCTGATCCGATTTGCCGGCCAGCAGAAATACCAACCCCAATCTTGACCGCACTTCAGGAGCGTCCTCCAGCGTCAGCGAGCGCTGGTAGTCCTTGATCGCATCCTCATAGTGCAGTTCCGCGCCCTCAAGTGCTGCCATTTCTTGCAAACCAACGGCTGATAATTTCTGCGTTGCTGCTTCAACTTCGGCCGGAGATCCTTTCTGTGCCGCAACACGCTCTGCGTCGTAGGCATTCTGCAGCTGTTCTGCTGCATTCTCCGCTTGCGTCTTCGTGGATGGAGTCCGCTGCGGACTCGCAGACGGTTTCCGGTGCTGCTGCGCATGCGCCAAGCCAACTATGAGCACTAAGAAAATCAGCGACGGTGAGTAGAATCCGCGGGAGCGAAAACGGCGCCGGTCCTGAGGAAGGCAAAGCGAACTTGAAACGGGTTTGGACACAATCAGAGCCGGGACATCCAGGGCCGAAAAGCAGAACGGCAGGACCCGATTTTATCAGGTCCCGCCGTTTGTTGTTCGTTATATCGCGACCTCAGTTCGGCTAGAACGTGATGTGCAAGCCGTACTGCACTTCGCGACCCGCGTTGCCGACAACAGACGTTGCCTGACCATACGTTCCCGTGGCCAGCGTCTGGTGCGTAACAACGTTGTTCGTCGGGCTGCATGGCTGATACAGGCCACTAGCATCCGTCGGTCCGCAGTTCACATGTGAGAACGGCTGGCCGCTATTGATCTGATCCGCGCGGAAGTTTGCACGGTTGAGCATGTTGAACAGGTCGATACGGAACTGCATTCTGACGCGTTCAGTCAGCTTGAAGTTCTTATCGATCGACAGATCCTGATCAACCAGACTCGGTCCGTGGCAATAACCGCGAGGTTCGGTGCCCGGCATAATGGTGCCGAGCTGGTAGCCGATTAGAGTGAAGGCGCTCTGGTTAACGAGCGTGTCACCATTTCGGATACCGCAGCTCTGTCCGGGTACCAGCAGAGGACGTTCGTTGTTGATGTAACCCGATTCGAACAACGAATTGACGTGTGTAGCCGCCCCTGCGGGCATAAGGCTCGTGTCATCGCTGATACCGTTTTGATAAACGGTGAACGAGTTACCGGATGCAACGGTGGAGATCATGCCCAACTCCCATCCGCCGAACGCGCCGTGAACCATCTTGCTGGCTCCATTGAGATCGGGCAGATAGTAGTTGAAATTGGCCACGAAGATATGCGGACGGTTGATGGCCGTATTACCACGGTCCAGACGTGGATCCTGGTACCAGGTAAACGTAGAACCTCCAAATCCACCCGAAGAATCATCCAGTTGGAAGTTACCAATCGAATGCGACCAGGTGTAAGCACCGGTAAATTGCGACCTCTTATACCGGGTCTTGAACAAGGTTTGCAGCGAGTGGTAGGTTGCATCTCCCTGGTGAGTCCACCAAGTCAAACTGTTGTTGAACTTATAGGGTCTGAAACCATTTGAGCCCAGATTATTGGTATCCGAGAAAGTAGCGTTTAACCATTGTGATGGCAGAGGCCCGTTGATGTCGTAGCTGGTTGTCTGGTGGATTGCGTGGTTTCCAACGTAACCGATCTCGAGAGTGGTATCTCGAGCCATGCTGCGCTGGACGCTTACGTTCCATTGCCACGAGCTAGGAAC
>CAZBCQ010000010.1:37756-41190 GCA_964490255.1 uncultured Terriglobales bacterium
GTTCGGCTGCCAGTTGGTGAGCTGATTGTTCGGTTGGAATGGCTGATACAGCAAGGACCAGCGCACACCAAGATCAAGAGTCAGCTTTGAGTTAACTTTCCAGTTGTCGGCTACGTAGAACTCGTGATCACGCCAACGCAACTGCGCGCGGACGTTGGTCGAGCTCTCGCTGAAGCCCCACTTGGCGCCCGGGACGAGAACGTTGCCCAGGTCATTACCGGTGGCCATATTCGTGTCCCAACCAGCCGTACCGAACGTGACTCGTTCCGAACTCGAAGTGCTGACGTCTTCGTTCTTACCGTTCCAGCTCGTCAAGAACCCGAACTTCAGCGTGTGCTTGCCAATGACCTTCGAAGCGTCATCGCGAGCTACGTAAAGATCGAGCGTGTTATTCCAAGGCGCGATCGACCAGTAATTCTGGCCGCCACCATAGCTGCCCAAGCCACCCCAGATCGTCGGAATGCCGACCGGGCTGTGCTTCAAGGAAGGATCCAACATGGTTGGAATCGCCTGGGTGATGGTGTTCATGATCGACGGATCGGTTCCGCCGACGGTGATGTTGATGCGGTTGTTCGAATAAGTGAACTCGGCATCATTCACCATGGTGGTACCGATTGTCCGGGTCCACTTGGCGGCAATGCTCTTTGAGGGCTGCGCCCAGTTGTCGTTCAGAGCTGGGAAGGTATCTTCACCCCAGTACCCGGCGTTATAAGCATTGTTGGTCCAGGTGTCTTGGGTGTAGCGGCCCATGAAGGTGTTGTTCTTGTTGAGGTTGAAGTCGCCGCGGATATTCTCCTGACGCCACATCAATGGTGTTGGCAGAGAAGCCGACCAGTTTGATCCGTTGGTTAGCGCTTGATTCGGCAGTGGGTACTTCAAAAGAAGCGCCGCGCCCCCAGAACTGAGCGAGTTCAACGAGCCACCGAAGCCAGCGGGGCCAGCTGTGTACGTGCCAGCCGGCAGACCGGAGAAATTCGGCGCCACTTCGCACGACGTTAAAGGCGCACCAGCATCGTGTGCCGCTTGCGTCGGATCGGCCGTAAAATCACCGGCACGCTCCGCCACTGTTGGAACGCAGGAATTTTTCGTGATTCCACGAATTTCGTGGTTCCACTCCTGGCTCCAGAAGACGAACAGTTTGTTCTTGATGATCGGACCACCGATCGAGTAGCCCCAGTCATTGCGGGCGACGCGGTCGCGGCCTTCGTTCGGAAGGCTTCTGCCTGCCGCGTCAGCAATCGCCGTGCGCTGCGCCGCGAAATACGTGCGGGCATTCAGCACAGTGTTGCGTCCGCTGTACAGAACGCTGCCATGCCAGTCGTTGCTTCCACTCCGGGTGACGATATTGATCACCGCGCCGGCAGCCTGGCCATACTCCGCGCCATAGCTGTTGCGCAGCATCTTGAATTCGGCGATCGATTCGATCGAGGGATAGATCAGAATCGTGCGGTTCGAACCCATGTCGTTGTTGTTGGCGCCGTCAACCAGGTAGAGGTTGCCGGTGGTAGCGTTTCCGTTTACGGAGAAGTCAACGCCGCCCTGCAGACCTTTGTTCTTGCTGTCGAAGTTGTTCGCGGCGGATACGCCAGGCGCCAACTGCGTCAACTGAACGAAGCTACGTCCATTCAGAGGCAGTTCGCGAACCTGCTGCCCTTCCACGGTTTCACCGAGGGAGGCATTGTCCGTCTGCACCTGGATGGCATTCGCTTCTACGTCCACATGTTCGGTCGCGCTGCCGACTTGCAACTTAACATCGGCTGTGGTCGTAGCAGCTGCGTGCACTTCCACGTTGTTGGTGATCGACTCTTTAAAATTCGGAGCCTTCACCATCAACTGGTAGCTGCCCGTCGGCAAGGCTTCAAATCTGTAATCGCCGGCGGAATTTGTATTCATTGTGCGCGTAGTGCCGGTCGCCGTATTCGTGACAGTCACTGGGACGCTTGCTGCTACTGCCCCTGTTTGATCTGTCACTGTTCCGGCGATGATGCCCGTTGTCACCTGAGCGTATGCAGGTAACATCAAGCATGCTACGCAGAGAATCAGCGAAACGATATAGCGTCTCATCGGGTCTCCTGCTTCATGTTTCTTCTGCCGATCTTTTGGCTTCTTCACTGCTTTTTTTTACTTATTGATTGAAGCTCACTGCAGACCGGGATTCGCAGTGCCCTGTTGAGGAGTTCTTTGGGGTATTGGTTTACCCCTTCCCCAAGCCTGAACGTATAGTGCAATACATGTGTTCTTCGACACTTAGTATTTTTGTACTATACGGTGCGCTTTGTACAACTACTCGGGCGTGCATGTCAAGAAATTCTGCCGAAGCGCTTTTTTCGCGAATGTCGTTGTAGACGTGGGACTTGGACGATCCTTGGCGCGCGCCTTCACGCTTGATCCGACTAGTATTTTCTAATTAGCTGATTTTTCAACGGCTTCCCTGATCAGCCAATTGGCACAAGAGTGACTAAACGAGGAGGCGCCGTGATGAAACGCCTCCCGCCCCCAGTCAGTTAACGCCAAGTGAGTGTCGTTACCGATTTGGGAAGAAGTTCGACCATTGCGCTCTTGGAGCCGTCTCTCAGGGCAAGCTTTCTGGCGTCACCAGAATTGGTCACCACAACCACTTTTCCACCGTCAGGATTGGAGAACGCCACATGGGAAACGCCCGCTATATCGCCTGACGATTCGATTCGTGTCGCTCCCTGACGCACCGTACGCGAGTAATGCGCAAAAGCCCAGTACTGTCCGCTGCGTGTGACCTTCTTCGTCTGCGAGTTCACGGTCACCACTCCGCCGCACGGAAACGGTCCAATGTTCGGTTTGCCGACTTCATCGAGCACCAGGTTCCACGCAATGATGCAGCGCCCGTAATTCCTCATCACCTCAGTAAACGTGTTGCTCCACTTCACCCAATCGGTTTCATAATCGGGCGCCGTATAGTCGGGGCCCCCTTCGGTCCAATACATCTCCGCATCGGGATGAACCGCGAGTACCTTCTGCATCCACTCTGGTTTACCGACATATCCATGCCATGCGATTGCATTGGTGTACTTGCGCACCTTGGCATCGTCCAGTTCACAAATGGCACGTCCCCACAGGTTGTAGTTGTGGTCGATCAACCAGATCTTCGTATTCAATCCAGCTTTTTCGATTGCCGGACCCAAGTCGTCGCCCACGAATTGCACTTCAATCTCCTGGGGCCATGTGCATGCAGGCATCTTGCCATCCTGATCCGTGTCAACTTCATTTTGCGGACTGATGGCGTTCACAACGACACCGTCGCCCTGATACGCCTGAAGGAATTTCACCATGTAGTTTGCGTACACTCCGAGCTGACTGCGGGAGATCGTGCCGCCGAGAAGCGTGTTCTTCGTGGACTTCATCCATCCCGGAGGGCTCCACGGTGTGCCTAATAAGAAGAGGTTCGGATTGAATTGCCG
>CAZBCQ010000010.1:41290-43771 GCA_964490255.1 uncultured Terriglobales bacterium
GCAGCGCCGAAACCCACAATCGGCTGGTATTTCTTGCTGACATCAATGCTGATGGTGTCGCCAGTTCCAGCACCTGGACCCCACGAGATTTTCGGCTGCTGCGCGTAGCGTTTTGCTTCGTCCGTAACAAAGACTTGCAAGTCTGAGCCGCTGGAGCTTGTCTGGGCAGCAAAGGCTTTGACCGGAAGTGTTTCTGAAATCGACGCCATAGCAGCTGTAGCGCCGGCGATCTGCAGGAATTCACGACGAGTGCGAGATGACATGTTCTCCCTTCTGAAAAGGAAAATTGCACAGCAGTGTACCGCACCAGAGCCGAAACATCTGTATCAGCCGGGATTCCTCTTCAGGAGAGAAGCCTCTAGCCCATCACCCCGGGAAAAATAAATTCGACTGTTAACTAACGTACTGGGACCAACGTCGTCCAAGTAACAGGCAGACGAAAAGGCCTCAAACAGGAGTAAAGGTTATGTTGAGCAATGACAATCGCAATCGGATCTTTGGGGCCTCCCTGGTATTTGCCGGCATCGTCGGCTTGATCGCACCGCCCATTCCAGCTCTGCGTGTGTGCCCAGCCCAGTTACTCAACAGAGCCGGGATTCACGTCAGCTACATGAGACCTCCCGCACCACCGCGTGCTCCTCGTATGCCCCATGTAAAAGTAAGCAACGTACGTGCTCTGAAGCTTGCTCTGCCAAGGCTGTAGTTCGGATAGTAATTTTTCGTTCCGCTTCCGAATTGACCGCCGTGAACCGCGACGCGATAATTGAGGCGCCTGGTAATCCGCTCAACGGTGGTGAAAAGTGACCGAACCGAAACAGAAAGAATCCTGGGAAGACATCAGCGGCCGCGTGGGTCGCGAGATCGGCAAAGCCGCCAGCGAGGCCGAGAAGGAAGCCGAGCGGCTGATCGCTTACATCAACTCCGACGTGGTTCCGGCAGTTCGCACACACTCCACTCGTGCGTTGCGCGTCGCGGCGCAGAAAATGGCCGAGTTCGCCGACTATTTGGACGATCAGAGGAAAAAGTCCTGAGGCGCCCCCAGGCCATCGTCTTTTTTCTTATCTCGATCGCGATCATCTTCCTCTTCACTGCCTGCGGCGGGCATAAACCCGCAACAGCGAAGGTTCCGCCGGCACCTCCGATCCAGCCGTTTCCGCCAACGCCGAACAGCGTCAAGGTCGAATCGCCCGCCGCTACCCCTGAACAGCCCCAGCCCGACGGCTTCGGTCCGGACGCGAAGGTTCTGCTCTCGCAAACTGGCATGGCGAGCTGGTACGGACCTCCGTATCACAATCGCCGCAGCGCGAACGGCGAAATTTTCGACATGAACCAGCTCACCGCGGCGCACCTGACGTTACCGATGAACTCGATCGTTCGGGTCACCAACCTGAAGACCCATCATTCGACCATCGTCCGCATCACCGACCGCGGTCCGTTCGTTCCTGATCGCGTGATCGATCTTTCGGTCGCCGCTGCAAAGGCCGTCGATGTCTGGCGACCCGGCACGGCACCGGTGCGGCTGGATGTATTGAAGACCCCAAATGATCTAGGCGCCACCGGCCGCTGGTGCGTTCAGATCGGCGCCATCAAAGATGAGAAAGAAGCACTGCACCTGAAAGAAAAGCTGATTCGCCGCTATCGCACAGCGCAGGTCTTGGAGTTCCGCAGCCCCGTCGGAGATTATTGGGTGCGAGTGCGCGTTGCGGAAGACGACAAGCACCGCGCCGAAGAGGTCGCTCGCGAAAATTCCGCTCCCGAAGGCAATGTCTTCCTGGTGCGTTTAGACTGATGTTGTAGCGCCGGCGTCTCGCCGGCTTCGGAGATCGAAATGGCCGACTGCCTCTTCTGCCGTATCATCCGCGGCGAGATTCCCTCGAAGAAAGTCTATGAAGATGATCGGGTCTATACCTTCGAAGACATCAATCCCCAGGCACCCACTCACTTCTTAATCATTCCCAAGCAACACATCCCAGGACTGAACGAAGCGAAGCCTGAAGACGCGGAGATCATCGGCTATCTGAATTTAGCGGCGGCAAGACTTGCGGAAGAGCGCAACCTTAAGAATGGATATCGGACGGTGCTGAATGTCGGTCCAGATGCCGGACAGAGCGTATTCCACATTCACTTGCACCTGCTCGGCGGACGACACATGGCATGGCCTCCCGGCTAGCCTTTATTGCTGACGGGTGCCCCACTCGTGCGGAGCAACGAGTGGGAACAAGTCAAAAGGATCTGCGTGTCCTTATCTTGTTTGCACTTTTACGGCGTGACCGCTGGCAGCGCCACCTTCTCTTTAATTCCCGCCCCTTCCACAACGGTGTAGATGGCGTCTGCCGTTACATCCTTCAATTCCTCTTCTTTCCCGTTCGGCCACCGGATCACCACCTTATTGATGGTCGCGTCTTTTCCTAGACCAAAATGCAGGCGCAAGTCGCTTTGGGAGATGTAGCTCGATCCCGACTTCACTTCTCTCATCTGTTG
>CAZBCQ010000011.1:0-28870 GCA_964490255.1 uncultured Terriglobales bacterium
ACTCTGAAGTAGAGAAGATCAGCGTTAACATCTGACAACTTACAACGAGCAACTAGTTTGTTTTCAAGATTTTGGCACTTATCTCCTTTGTTATGCGGGAGCTGGCAGGACCTCCTCGCTAAGTCATAGCCTCCCCGCAACTTAGCACCCTAGGGGTGGGGGTACCCTGGCGAGAAAACCCGCCGAGAACTAGACGGGGTTATAAGAGGTCTCCCCCGAAGCCTCGAACGGGCCAGGGTGCTCTCAGTCGCACGTCCGAACGAAGCGAGAACTGTCATCCAAGCAGCGCGAGGGAGCGCTACGAACCACGGAACTCGGTTCGCCTGGTGCCCCAGCGAAACATCCTTGCTGAACGTGTGATCCCCTGCGTTGCCATCAAATCAAGGGGTGAGTGATAATGCGACACTGGACGTGAACCGAACGTCCCGTCGTCTGTTTTTGTGAATCTGCCGAACTACATCACGCTGACACGAATCTTCAGCATTCCCATCTTCATGTGGCTGCTTACGACGAAGCGCATCGTCAGCGCCCATGGCGAGCAGGAGTTGCTGGCGTGTGCTGTCTTCATCGCTGCGTCGATCACCGACGGCATTGACGGCTACATTGCGAGACGACGAGGGCAGATCACCACCATGGGAATCCTGCTCGATCCCCTGGCCGATAAACTGATGATCGCAGCGGCCTACATCACGCTGGTGCAGATCAATCCTCATATCGTGCCCGCGTGGATGGCGGTCATTATCATCGGACGCGAATTCCTGGTCAGCGGTCTGCGGTCAATCGCGGCCTCTCAGGGCTTCACGATTGAAGCCAGCGATCTCGGCAAGTCGAAGATGGTGGTGCAGATCGTGTCCGTAGTCGCCGCCATTCTGGACCACCGCTGGCATGAATGGTCGTTGTGGGGACCTTACATATTTCCAGTGGACTTGATTGCTCGCATGGCAATCTGGTTCATGGTGGTACTATCTCTGGCCTCGGCCATCGATTATTTCTGGGCCTTTTGGCGGAAGATTGACAGGCAAGTGGTCAAGGGCCAGCGCCGGCGTGCTTTCATCCTGAGCCGCCGCCGCAAACGCGATGTCGCTCCAACCTAATCTCGATTCGCGCGCATCCTCGGAAACGAACGAATTCTCTCCGGAAGAACGCCAGTCCCTGCTCACGTTGGCGCACGATGCCATTGCCGCGGCGCTTGCGGGCAAAACCGTTGACACAGCTTCTCCCACCGAGCATCTGGCGGAGCATCGCGGCGCCTTCACCACCCTGACGATTGGCAGCGAGTTGCGCGGCTGCGTTGGGTACGTGTTCCCCAACTACTCGCTTTACCGAACAGTCGCCGAAACTGCTGTCGCTGCGGCGATGCATGACACGCGCTTCACTCCCGTCACGCTGGAAGACTTGCCCAAGCTGGAATATGAGGTCAGCGTCCTGTCACCGTTGCAGCCGATCGATCCGGAAGATGTGGAAGTCGGAAAACACGGTCTGGTCGTGACCTTTGGAGGACGCCGCGGGCTGCTGCTACCGCAGGTTCCCGTCGAACATGGCTGGGATCGCGAGACCTTTCTGGCACAGACCTGCATGAAAGCCGGACTGCCTGCCGACGCCTGGGAGCGCGGCGCAACCCTGCAGGCATTTACCGCGGAAATCTTTTCAAGTGAAAGATAGGAAGTCAGAACTAAGTCAGGAAAATACAGAAGGCAGAAGCGAGTACTTCGTACTTCTGCCTTCGTACCTCTTATTTGATTCGCTCGACCATGTCGCCCAAGTCGATCGTCTCTAGCGCGTTGCTGACGAGCAGCGTAGAGCTGGTTGGAGTCACGCTCACGACCACAAGTTCGCCAACCATTTTGGGAGGCAGCACGGCGTTTTGCTTACCGCTGCCAAATGGCGAGAATCTCTCTTTGTAGTTCTTCTGCGTGTCGTCGTAGACGCCGTGATATTCGTAGGACACTGCATCAACGGGGTCTATCTTCCTCGGATCATAGCTGCGCATAGCGCGGAATCGGTCGCCCACTTTCACGCCCTGCCCGGATCCGGCATTGATGTAGACGGGAGTGCGATAGCCGATCTGGCTGTCGAAATTGCGTGCTAGAACGATACGAGCCGTAAGATCGGAGGTTCCAGGGGCCGGGAAGCGCGTGGCAGAGGGTAACGGCATGATGATTTGTGGCTTCTCGACGAGCGGCACGACGATGTCGCCTATCGTCATGCTCTCGCAGCTGAATTCGATCTGAGCGATGGCGATGCTGCCACGGATCGCCGTGACTTTCACATGGCCGATATCGCCATAGGGCTGGCCCATCACTTTGATATCCCTGAACTGGCCGGGGAACAATTCATACTTGTTCAGATCCGTCAGTTCGCGAATGATGGCGTAGTTCTTGCCTTCCTCGTAGCCGCCGCCACCGAGGAACACGGTTTCTTTCTGCGCGTACAGAACTTCGCTCGGGGTGTCGAGACCGGCCACGACGGTATTGTTTTTTGGGATCGCTTCGCGGGTCACAAAACCGGCGCAGTTGAGGTCGGCATAGCTCGCCGGCTCAGCAACGCGAACGTGGGCCGCTGCGGACGTCTGCGGCTGAGAACTTTGCTGGGCCGAGACGGCCAGCGCACAAAATAGCATCACCACTAACGAAATCTTCTTCATTTTGACTGGCTCCAGGTACCCGACGCCGGGCCGGGCTGGGCAGTTGAAGGGGTTCCCCCCTGCTGCCATGTTAGTAACCCACCAAAAAAGGCAGGTGACTGGAACGAACGCAAGGATACCGTCATTTGGGGGTATTTGTAGTTACCTAAACGGTACGGAACTGTCACGAAAGTTCAGTTACCTCAATGTCCTTGATTGCATATGTTGCGGTGCATCTGTAATATGACGCGGTTTACGGCCTGCAATGACTTCTGCCAGTTCAACTTACCTGCCGCGGCCCTTCCCGCAGCGACTTCCACGGGTGTGCGTAGTCATATTCGGGTCCAATCCCCAGGAAATGGTGGAGAAAGCCGAAGCGATCGCGCACGATAACCCCTTTATTGAGTTCAGGTTAGACTACCTCAGCAACCCTGCACAGGGGCTTCCTAAGCTGAAGTCCTTCCTCTCGCAGCACACCTACGTGCAAGCGATTGCAACCTGCCGACGGGTCGCGAATGGCGGCAAGTTTAAGGGATCGCTGGCCTCACAAGTCGAGGTGCTGAGCAAAGCAGCCGAAGCTGGATGCCAATACGTCGACCTTGACGTCCAGAGTGCCGAGGCGATGAAACCAGCGGAAATGCAAAAGCTGCGGACGAAAGCCGGGCTCGTTCTTTCCTATCACGACTTCCGCTCCACCAAGAAGCTGAACGAGACGTTCGAGTCGATGAAGGTGCATCCCGCGGACATATATAAATTGGTGACCACCGCGACCAGCCTTTCCGACAATCTGGTCATGATGCGCTTCCTGGAAGAGCAGAGCTCGCAACATTCGCTCGTCGGACTTTGCATGGGCGAACAAGGCATCATCAGCCGCGTGATTGGCGTTCGCGCCGGCAGCGTCTTCACCTTCGCGGCAGCGAGTCCGGGCGAAGAAACGGCTCCGGGGCAGATCGCCGCCAAGACGCTGCGCGACGTGTATCGCATCGACCAGGTCGATGCGGCCACGAAGATCTATGGCGTCGCGGGAGATCCGATCCAGCATTCGCTTTCGCCGCCGATGATGAACGCGGCATTTCGCCGCGAGAACCTGAACTCGGTCTACCTGTCGCTGCACGCGAAAAAGATCGAAGACCTGGTGAACTGCATCCGCGGCATTCCGCTTCACGGCGTCAGCATCACCATGCCATACAAGGAAGCGATTCTCGAGCACCTCGACAATTGCGAACCGCTGTGCCAGCGAATCGGCGCGTGCAACACGGTGATCCGTGGACAGGACGGCAAGCTCTACGGATTCAACACCGACGTTGCAGGCGTGGTGAGACCGATCGAACAGCGCATTCACCCTAAAGGCGCGAGAATCCTGGTTCTGGGTGCGGGAGGCGCCGCACGGGCTGCTGTCTTTGGTCTGAAAGAACGTGGCGCGGAAGTGTTCATCCTGAATCGCACGCCAGCGACGGCACAGAAACTGGCGCGCCAGGCCCAGGCGAAGAGCATCAAGCGCGACGACCTGAAGAAGATGACCTTCGACGTGATCATCAACGCGACGCCGGTTGGCATGGGCGGCAACGGGTCGCTGCTGAACGAGAAGGAATTGAATGCGCGCCTCGTGATGGACATGGTCTACAACCCGGTTGAGACTCGACTGCTGCGCATGGCGCGCGAGAAGGGCCTGGCCGTGATCAGCGGCGTGGAGATGTTCGTCCAGCAAGGTGCGCGACAGTTTGAGATATGGACCGGAAAACCTGCGCCAGTTGCGGAGATGCAGTACGTGGTCGTGTCTGAGCTGAAAGCACGTGCAGCCGCAGAAGCGAAACATGCGGTGCCGGAACCGAAACCCGAACCGAAAGAAGAGCGCCCCGTGCACGTTGCCGTGGAGAAGAAAGCGGCACCGATGAAGAAGGCTGTGCCAGTGAAGAAGGCTGTGCCGCCGAAGAAGAAAACGGCGAAGAAGTAGCGGAGCCGGTCAGTTTTCAGTTCTTCAGTATTTCAGAACAACTGCGGATGCTCGCTGCGCTCGTGATGACAGTCAGAACGGCCTGACTTGCAAGAGAAGAGAGCCCACTCGACGGCGAGTGGGCTCCATCTTTGCGCACGTATCAGCAGTTTTCCAATCTCTCTGCCAACAGAAGCCAGAGATGGGGCACCTGCCGACCTGTCATTCCACGATCGTCAATGTTTCTCGCAGGCGTGCGGATTCAGGTCGGACGACACGCAACCGAAGAATCCAAGCAAGCCTGGTTGTCCTGCGTAGCCGAGATAACCGTCGACATCGAAGATGTCTTCGAGAGTCTTCAGCATTGAATAGTGATTGTAGAAATCGTTGGACACGGTTCCTGGCTTGAGGAAAGGAGAGAGCAATACCGCTCCCGTGCGATCGCCACCGAAGCTCTGAATGCTGAGAGTGTACGGTCCGAGCGCGCTGGTCTGCGGAAACGGCCCAAGGTTGGGACCAGGCTGCTGATTACAGCACGAAACCCCAGGAGCAGAAATCGTCACACCGGATGCACTTGCTTGAATGGAAAGCCCGCCTTCATCGAACGCAATGATCAACAGTCCATCGCGCTTGTAGGCATCCGAACTGGCGATAATTGGCACCCATTTCTGCAGGAACGCATCCGCGGAAACGAGACCCCCCGGCTGCCCGTTTTTGCAAGGAGCGTCGTGGCCGTCGTTGCAAAGATTCGGCGTGATGAAAACAAAATTCGGCGTCTGCGAAGCGGCTTTGAGATCGGCAGGAAGCTGATTCAGGTTCACGACGTTTGCGTCGCAAACAGGCGAATCGATGATGGAATGGAAGTACACGAACGGATTGTGGCGAGCCGCGTACTGATCACCTTGCGGAACAGAGGCCGATGGCGCTTCCGCGGACTGGGTCAGATCGAGTGTATTCAGCGTCGGGTGGCCGCAGGTGGCCGACTCGCGGCTGGGATCGTTGCCCATGTCTTCCATGTAAGCACGCCAGGTTTTTCCCACAGCCTTGAGCTGGTCAGGAAGCGTCTTGATGCTGGCCGGATATACGCAGCCGCTACCGATCGCCTGCCCATCGGGCGTCATTCCACTGAGCGCGAAGTCAGCATAAGTCTGGCAGTCGTTGCGCGTTTCGTTATCGGCAGCCTGGCCACTGATCATCGCGATGTAGTTGTCGAGGCTGAAATGACCGGTGCCATAGTACTGGGTTAACAACACGCCTTGGGTCGGCAAAGTCTTAGAGAGGTAAGGAGCTTTAGAGTTCGCTCCGAAGGTGGTGTCGTAGCCTTCGTTTTCGAGAACGATTACGAAGACGTGCTTGATACGGTGCTCGCCATGACTATCGCCATCATCAGCGAAGGCGCTCTGCAGTGTCGTAAAGGCAAACAGGATTGCCAACAGCAGTGAACAGACAGATTTCTTGCCCATGGTCTATTCCTCGTGTTTTCGGTTTTGGGAGTTGGGATGGGGAATCCCCACAGATTGAGAGAGAGTAGCAGGCGAGTGTTATTGCCGGATGAATGCGGGTTTTTGAGTTATTCGGTTTTTCAGTCTTTTCAGCAACTCGCTCAGGATCACAGGGGTCAGGACGTAACAGCGCGCGCGCTTGGAGTGAGCTTCCTGCTCGGGACGCGTTGCGCTTCGGTCTTCGGCTGTTTCGCGAAGATCTTTGCCGTGAAGAAGAGCGCAGAGAACGTCAATGTCAGCAGCAGGACCTGGCGCCATCCACTGACCATCGACGCGTTGCCCATCATCGTCAATCCGAAAAAGCAGAAGAATAGATGCGCGCAGAACACCTGGAGCGACGACTGGCCAAGCATCACCAGCGGTCTTACCGCGAGCATTTTCATTACGGGCTGGAGACGAATCAGCAACACGGCAAATGCGGAGAAGTCGATGAGTCGGACGCCGCCGAGATGCCATTTATCGAAGTTGATCTCCATGCCGCCAAGCTCAATGCCGTGTCCGACCGAATAGCGCAGTACCAAAAGCGCCGGAACGATCAGCAGCGCAGGAACGGTTAGCTTCCTAGCCCAGGTTTCCAGAGCAAGGTCCCCCTTCGCCCACCGCACGCCGAACCACAGGCCCAGCATCCACAAAAACTGCCAGGCCCAAAGATCGAACGAGCCCATTTGATTTAGAGGAATGCTGACGCCGAGATGAGTAACGACGTTATATGCGCTTTGCCGAAATCCGAACTGCGCGAGTAGCCACAGTATGGAGCTGCCGCCGAGCACGTACTTCCAGCCAATGCGTGCTGCAAGCATCAGCGCAACCGGCGTGAGCAACAGGAAGATGATGTACATCGGCAAGATGTCGAGCAGCGGCGGCCGGTAAACGAGCAGGGCGCCATCGACGATGGCTCGCACGGGTCCGGCGCCGAAGTAGAAATCAAGCAGGTTGTGCAGGCCCGGTCGATTGCCATGCTCGGCGATCGGCACCGCAATCAAGAACGTGAGCGCCAGCAGTAACGCATGATGCCCGTACAGGCGTAGCGTCCGCATGCCGAGCTTGCGCTTCATAACGCCGAAACCCTCGCGATCGGCAATCCGCGAGTAAATGCGGCCTGTGAACAGCGCCGACAGGAAAATGAAACCTTCTGCCGCAGAAAAGAACCCGAATGGCTGATTCACGTAGGTGCTGGCCACAGTTGGCAGATGTGTCAGCGTGATCCATAACAGCATCACCCCGCGTGCCGCATCGAGTTCAAGACGACGTTCCACGATTCTCCCGTGGTGAAGTTTTGTAACCAGTCCCCACCAAAAGGCGTTGGTAGATTGGATGAAAAACCGCTGATGACGATTACGCTTGTTACAAAGCTTTACGTTTCTTGACAGAATTATTTGCGACCGTGAGCAAACTTGCTGAGCAGCTTTGCAAACTGCACGCTTAGCAAAAGCGCGAATGCAAGACGAAGGCACCTTTTGTTACGCCATGATCGCTGCTGCTGATGCAAGCTGCGTGTCCGTGCTGACGCTCAGACACGGCAATCCAGCGGCGGGGATAACACAGTCCCCAGCGCTTGGATAGGAATCACCCGACCTTCTTGCGCTGCTCCAGGCTGAGGTCGGAGTACATGACAACCTGGTTGCGGCCGCGCGACTTCGCCTCGTAGAGTGCGGTGTCAGCGAACTGGATGAGATCGCGTTTGAAGCGGGCGTCCGAATCGTACATCGCGATTCCGAGGCTGATGGTGAGGTGTTCGATTGCGGTGGGACCACCGGCGAAAAATCGTGCCTGCTCCACGCTCTTTCGCAAACGCTGAGCGACACGAACTGCTCCCGGGCCGCTGGTCTCCGGGAGAATGATGACAAACTCTTCGCCTCCGTAACGCGCGACGGTATCGACCTCGCGCATATCTTTGGTGAGCAGCGCGGCCACATCACGCAGCACCTGGTCGCCAGCGTGGTGCCCGTAGCGATCATTCAGTTGCTTGAAGAAGTCGATGTCGACCATGATGAGGGCAAGACTGGTTTTCTTGCGTTCGCAGCGCTTGATTTCCAATTCGAGCTGCTGTTCGAAATAGCCGCGGGTCTTCAGTCCCGTGAGATAGTCGGTGAATGCGAACGTCAACAGGCCTTCGTTGGCATGCTCGCGAGTGAGCAAAGATTCGGCGACCAGCGCCAACGTCCACAGCAGTTGGGCATCTTCCGGCGTGAACGCTTCGCGAGAGCTGGAGAAAAGCTGCATCGAGCCCAGCGTCCGGTTGCTGACGAGAAGCGGCACTACCAAAGCCGAAGCCGCATCCATCGATCGCAGCAACGCGTCGGCCTGGGTATTGTGTCCGCGACGAATCAACAGCGGCCGTCCGTATTTGGTGACCCAGAAGTTGAAGATGTTCCCGTGCGGAAGATTCGCCCCGCGCGGATTCACTTCGCCACGGGTAACCCGCAGACTGACCTGCTCTGTGGTTTCGTCCCAGAAATAGATAATGGCTTTTTCGTAGGAGACAATCTCCGTCGAGAAATCGCACAGCATGTTGAAGGCGGTTTCCAGTTGCATGGGAAGGCCGCTGAGCATGCTGAGCCGGAGTACTGTGTTGATCTCGCGCCAGCGACGTTGGACAGTTCCTTCAGAAATTTCCGAATAGACCTGCACCACGAACTGCTCGGGCGGACAAGAGTCCTGGAGCTCGGGTTCAAATGCCATCGAAGAAGCTTTGCTCGTGCTCATCTAGGGCCGATCACGCCCGCCCGCGGGAGTCGGTCGGGGACTGCTCGCTTTGTCCCCAAGCAAACTACCTGCCATCAGCTCGGAAATTGCCCGCAATACGCCGACGTTCAACAAACACGCCGCCCGGAAGGCGCCCGTACCCACATGGGTTACGTGTGCCCGACCCTTTGCTTTGTTGGATGCAAGGAAGGTTAGGTTCTCCACCTGAGCACCCCAACGGATGAAATTGGGCAACTCGGTTCTCAACCAGGGACAGTTCGTAACGGCCGTCGGTGAGTATGTCAGTCTGTTTCTGAATGCCGCAGGCTGATTAAGACTGGAAACCGAACAGCTAAAGCACTAGAAACTGACGGACTGATCGACCTTACCGACTGAGCGGCTGTGAGACTCAGAGACTTTCTTCAGTTTTGAACAACCTGAGCTGCTTCCATTTGCATCAAGATTTGGGCAATTAGGGGCACAATCGTACTCCCAGAGCAGAGGCGCGACTAAAACGTTTGAATTGGGACGGAAATGCATCAATAGTGTTGCGGTTGTATGAACGCTTGAGCTAGGATGATTTCTGGGCAGTACGCCCTAAGTAAGTCTCCAATTTGTACCTAGCCTTTTCTTTCCGTAATCGAGGTAGGCCCCTTGATTTCCACTCGCCGCAGCTGAAGGAATCAGCTCGGCCACACCCGGAGAGCTCCACATGGCGTGGTACGCGTATTGTATTGCCGAGCAACAGGCATTCCTAAACGGGACCCGTGCTCGTCGCCCCTTTTCCATTCCCAGCATCACTGGTATCGCCGGAACCCCCGTTTTTGGGTACCCCAGCGGTGATTTTGCCGTGATCGTCAGCAATTACACCGAGGGCACTCTCGATCAGAAGGCCGCCCTGGATCATGCTCGCGTTGTCAGCGAGTGCTTCCGTACCACCACGGTTCTTCCCTTCCGGTTCGGGACCGTGTTCCAGACAGAAGACGCGATTCGCCGGGCGGTGCGAACGAATCGCAAGGCATTGGTGGACAGCGTAAATCACCTCCGCGGAAAAGCAGAGATGCATCTGAAACTGGTCGTCCGCGAAGGTGCGACCAGAGAAAACATTCAGGCGGCGGTCGCGGCCACCATTGGAGGCGCCTACCTGACGCAGATTCGGGAACGGGCGGCGCTTCAGCGCGACCGGCAGTCGAAAGCGAAGTCGCTTTCGGTGCAGGTACACCGGCTGTTCAACCCTCTGGACGAAGAAGTGAGCTGCAAAAGAGTGGACTCCGGCGGGTTGCTGATCGATATCGCGCACCTGATCGACAACGCCTCGGTGGAAAAGTACCAGAACCGGTATGTCGCGGCGGCGCGGCAATTGAAAGATTGCCAGATGGCGCTGAGCGGGCCGTGGCCTCCGTATCACTTCATGCCAGGAAAATTGAAAAGCGCTGGAAATAGCTAGCTTTCTGTTTTGCGGTGAACGATCCGGTCCTGCGGGACCGGATTTGTTTTGGGTAAGTCGATGAGTCTGTCATTCAGTTCCTCTCGGTCCTGCACCAGCCACCTAGTTCCCGGAAGGCTTTACTGCTCACATTCACTGAAAGGCTGACTGGCTGACTGATCGACTGACACCGGTACCTAGAAAAGCAGCCACGAAAATCTACTCAGAACCGTAATCCTGCATCCAAACCTTGAGCAGAGTAGCACCCGATAGCGGCAGGTGCGCATCCTCTTTTCCCATGCCGATACCCAAAGCGAGAATCCTGGTCGTCGATGATGAGAAGAACGTTCTCAGTACCATCCAGGCCATCCTGCAAGAAGACGGATTCGAAGTGGATGTCGCCAATGACGGTAAACCAGCTATCGAGGCGATTCGCACCCGGCACTACGACCTGGTGCTGACCGACTTGAAGATGCCCGAGGTGGACGGCCTGGCAGTACTGGCCGAGGCCAGGAAGTCGTCCCCAAATACCGTGACCATGATGATGACCGGCTACGGCTCGCTGCCGTCGGCGCTCGAAGCCGTGCAACTGGGGGCATACGACTACCTGCTGAAACCGATGGAAGTGCCTGAACTCAAGCACGCCGTAAAACGTGGTTTGGAGCGGCGGCAACTGTCGGAGGTCGACACCCTCTACAACATCGGGCGGACCTTAAGCAGCACGCTCGAGGAACACGAGATCGCCGCCGAGATCGCGGAAGCCACACAACGCGTGCTGCGACTGGAACATGCCAGCCTGAGTTGCGCGGAACCCGAGACAGCAGACGCCGTGGTGGCACAAGTACTGCACGATCGCAGAGTGCAGGAGAAGTTGAAGGCCGGATCGACTGTCACGACCGATGACGAAATCGTGCTGCGAGATTGGGCTCGGGCACACCAGATACAGTCGGCGGCGCTGGTTCCGGGACGTTGCAAAGACGACCTAGTCTGCGTCCTGCTGGCGCACAACGGAGACTCGCCGTTCGAATTCCATGCTTCTTCGCGCCGGTTCATGCAGGCCCTCGCCGCCCAAGCGGCGTTGGCAGTCAACAATAGCCGGCTCTTCCATGAATTGAAGGGCAACAACGAACAATTGCAGGCTGCGAATCAGAAGCTGCGCGATCTCGATGAACTCAAGTCGCGCTTTTTGCGCATGGCGACTCATGAACTGCGGACCCCGTTGACGCTGATCCTGGGGTACGACTCAATGCTGGCGGAGAGCGCGAAGTCGCGTCTCTCGCCCGACGAGCAGGAGATGCTTTCCGAGGCCATCCAATCCTGCCGGCGCTTAATTCACCTGGTGAATTCGATGTTGGACATTCATCGAATCGAGGCGGGCAAGATGGAACTGTCCCTCGCTCCCTGTGACCTGATCCGAATGGCGCGCCGCGTGGTCACCCTGTTCCAGACCGAGGCTCAACAGAAAGGTATTCATCTTGGGTTACAGGTTCCGACCAGTCTTCCCGTGGTAGAAGCGGACAGCGAAAGACTTGAGCAGGTGATTATCAACCTGGTTGCTAATGCTCTGAAGTTTACGGATGCCGGTGGCTCGGTTCACATCGCGGTGAGAGAGGTCGGTCGAAACGCCGCCGAGGTAGTGGTCAGCGACACCGGAATTGGCATTCCGCCGGAACAGCAGTCGCAGATCTTCGCAGAATTTGCCCGCGTACGCCGGCCTGGGCAAAAACGAGATCACGACGGTTCGGGCCTGGGTCTGGCGATTTCTAAGCGAATCGTGGAAGCCCATGCAGGTGAGATTTCGGTAAACAGCGAAGTGGGACGGGGCAGTACATTTCGCTTTCGAATCCCTGCCAAAGCAGTACAGGCGCGCGCTAAAGAAGCGGTGCCTGCATAATCTGGAGAGCAACTCTGGAATAACTTTTGCCATCTGGATGCTCAAAGAGGGAATCGGGGTAGAATATCTGGACAGCTTGCATCTCACAGTGAAACGTCTGCTTTCGGGTACGTTGTTCCCGAAAGCAGCAACCGCGCCACAGCAACGGAACGACGATCTTACTTCAGAGGTAACGGGGTACTCCCCAATTGGGATATCCCATGGAGCTTCCGATGCCGTCCTCTAAAACTCGAGTCTTGATCGTAGACGACGACCCGAGTATGTCGCGGTTTCTCAGCGGATATCTGGTTCGGCAGAATTTTGACGTGAGCACGGCCGCCAGCGGCGAAGAGGCGATTCGTGTGTTCCGGGTATACGATCCGGCCCTGGTGCTGCTCGATATGGCCATGACTGGCATGGATGGCCTGGAAACCCTGGAGCGGCTGAAACAGATTAAGCCAGACCTGTCGGTGATTGTCGTGTCCGGGCAGAGTAATCCGGACTTGATCTTCCGTGCTTCAAAGCTGGGCGCGGACGACTACATCGCCAAGCCATTTGAGCCCAAGGATTTGGAACTTCGGATAGCGCGCGTCCTCGACAAGCAGCGGCTCGTCTCGGAAGTGACGCAGCTCCGGGAACAGGTGCGCCGGCAAAGCGACTTCAGCATGCTCTTCGGCACCAGCCCGAAGATGGAAGAAGTGAAGTCGACGATCGAGCAGGTGGCGGATACGAACGCCACGGTGCTGATACGCGGCGAGAGCGGCACCGGAAAAGAAGTAGTCGCGCGAATGGTTTACGGACATTCCCTGCGCCATGAAAAGCCGTTCGTCAAGGTGAACTGCGCGGCCATTCCGCACGAACTGCTGGAAAGCGAGCTGTTCGGGTACGAGCCGGGCGCGTTCACCGGCGCCACACGCCAAAAACTCGGCAAGTTCGACCTCGCCAACCAGGGCACGCTGTTCCTGGACGAAATCAGCGAAATGCATCCGGCACTGCAAGCCAAGCTGCTGCACGTGCTACAGGACGGCGAGTTTGGACGTCTGGGCGGCAAACGCGACATCGCCGTCGACGTACGTGTGCTGGCTGCTACCAACAAACCGCTGGAACGCGCCGTCGAAGAAGGGCTCTTCCGCGAAGACCTGTTCTATCGACTGAATGTCGTGACCATCCACATTCCACCCCTGCGCGAACGGCGCGAGGAAATTCCCGTCTTCCTGGAATTCTTTCTGCGGAAGTATAGTGAGTTCTACGGCAAGAATCCGCCGCCCTTCAGCGACTACGCGGTTGGCCGGATGATGGAATACAGCTGGCCGGGCAACATACGAGAACTCGAGAATCTCGTAAAGCGATACGTAATCGTCGGAAAAGAGTCGCAGATCATCCGCGAGCTCTCGACGCACAAGCCGATCGTATCTTCGACCAGCGGATCCAGCCCGATCTGGGGCCTTAAGCCCAGCGACGACACCAAGCCGGGCGATGGCGCTGGCAAGGCAGCAGTCGCCGTACCGGTCGTTCCCATTGCGGAAGCGGCGATCAGTGAGATGGAACTGCCATCACTTCTCGAAATCGGCCGGCGCGCGGCCATGCAGGCTGAGCGGGAAGCCATCGAGCGCGTCCTGGCGCAGACGCGATGGAACCGTCGCCAAGCGGCGAAGATCCTGAAGATCAGTTACAAGGCGTTACTCAACAAGCTGAAGATCATCGAGCAGCAAACCAGCTCACAAAATAAGCAGCAGAGTGCCTAGGGTTGGTACCAGGATGCCCAGCTTGCCTCCACTCGGGGGAGTCGCATTCCGCACGTCAATGGCCCACGGATCGTAATGAATCATGACAAACGAGAAACTAAGGCCAGAGTTATGAAGATCTTGGCTGGATTCTGACACAATCCACAAGGCCATCCAGAGTCATTTGGCGCTGAGAGTGCAGTTCCGTCAGTAACAAAAGAGGCCATTTGAATGAAACAACCCTCTTCCTGAGATGTGACCTTGTCCCTTTTCGCCCTCTGCCAATTGTGCGGAAGGCGTCTTGCATCGCCTACCCTTGAGTTTCCCCTCCTTTTGCCTCTTTATGGCGGTCCATCGGGACCGCTTTTTCTTTTTGAGCAGAGCTTTTGACTGTATCAGTCGAATGAAAAACCGCATCCAAGGTTGGTGCGCTTCCATCCATGCCGGAAATTGACGCACTTGAGGCGGCAGCGTATTATTCCCTCTTTTGCGCCAGCCATTCAGGCGTACGGACGGGCGCGCCAGTGAGCGAACAAGTCAATGGATAAAAAGAAGTTGGAACAACTGAAAAAACGACTGGAAGAGCGGCAACAGGAATTGCGCCGCCAGGTCTCGAACCGTGAACAGGATGGACGAAATCAGGGCGAAGATATAGCGCAAGACATCGCCGACCGCGCCGCCAGCTCGTACAACAAAGAGTTTCTATTCACCCAGAGCACCAATGAGCGACAGCTGCTGGGAATGGTGGATTCCGCATTGGCCCGCATGCGCGAAGGAACCTATGGCGAATGTATCGCGTGTGGCAATGAGATCAACCTCAAGCGACTGGAAGCGGTGCCGTGGACGCGCTACTGCATTGAATGCCAGGAGAAACTGGAGAAGGGCCAGTTGGAACAGGCAGCGATGTAGTCGAACTCAGATTTGGACCCAGCCGCCGGCGCGAGTCGGCGGCTTTGTTTTTGGCGCAGATATTTGATTGAACTTGATACCGGCTTGCGGCGTATTGCCTTTATATTCCGAGGATGAACTCGCAAGCCGAAATTCGACGCGTTCAATCCGCAGGTGATGTCGAGTTAACACTGAATCGTTCTGCGTGGTTCAGCGACACCGCCCTGCTGATTTACCTGGCATTGGCGACGGTGATCGTGCACATGATCACTGGCCACAACTACGGCTTCCATCGCGACGAACTGGCGACACTCGAAGATGCTCGGCACCTCGCATGGGGATACGTCGCGTATCCGCCGGTGACTCCCTTCTTCGGGCGATTGTCACTGCTGCTGTTCGGAACCTCGCTCGCAGGTTTTCGATTTTTCGCCGCAGTGGCACAAGCTATTGCGGTCGTCCTTACCGGACTGATGGCTCGCGACTTGGGTGGACGCCGCGGAGCGCAGCTGATCGCCGCATTTGCGGCTGTTCCCTTCTGTTTGGGTGGCGGCGCGCTGATGCAATATGTCTCGTTCGATTACCTCGCCTGGGTGATGACCGCGTACTTCTTCATTCGGATGTTGAGAACCGAAGACCCGCGCTGGTGGATTGCGATCGGCGCCTCGATTGGCTTCGGCTTGATGTCGAAATACAGCATTGTTTTTCTGGTCGCGGGTCTGCTCGTGGGCATGGTGCTGTCCGACGAACGCCGATACTTCCGGAGCAAGTGGTTCTGGTATGGCGTGGCAACCGCGCTGCTGATTTTCCTGCCCAATGTGATCTGGCAGGCACAACACAGCTTCATCTCTCTCGATTTCCTGAAGCACATACATGAGCGCGACGTGCGCATCGGACGAACTCAGAATTTCATTCCTCAGCAGCGGAATTTCGTGCTGGTTGCCGCTCCCTTATTCTTCGCGGGCCTTTACTTCTACCTGATTGCGCCCGCGGGCAAGCATTTTCGAGCGCTCGGATGGATGTATCTGGTGCCGCTGGTTCTCTTCATTATTGCCAAGGGCCGCAGCTATTATCTGGCGGCAGCGTATCCGATGGTCTTCGCTGCCGGTAGCGTCTGGGGAGAACAGTGGCTCGCCAGTATGAAGAGCGCCTGGGCCAATGCAGTGCGCACGCTGGCGTGGATCGCCCTGCTTACGGACATTGTCATCGTCTCAGCGATCATCCTTCCGATCGCTCCAGTCAATTCGAAGTGGTGGAAGTTTTCCAGCAAGATCAATGGCGATCTCGTGGAAGAAATTGGATGGCCGGAACTGGTGCAGACTGTAGCCCAGATTCGCGATTCGCTTCCGGCCGAAAATCGGCCGCGACTCGGAGTGCTCGCAGGCAATTACGGCGAAGCCGGTGCAATCAATTTGTATGGTCCACAATACGGATTACCACGCGCGATCAGCGGAATCAATTCCTTCTGGCAACGGGGCTATGGCGATCCTCCGCCGCAAACCTTGATCGTGGTGGGCTTGTCACGGAAGTTTCTCGATCGCAACTTCGAGACGTGCCAATTGGCCGCGCACGTCTGGAACCGCTATGGTGTCGAGAACGAAGAGACAAAGGATCACCCGGACATTTACGTCTGCCGCGGCTTGCGGCAGAGTTGGCCAGAGTTTTGGACAGATTTTCGGTATTACGGTTGAACCATTCGCGTTTTCGCTCGAGACAAATCCCTAACAATCTCTTGACTACCAACTCCGAGACCCACGAGTTCCGCTTGCATCTAAAACTGCGAACCGCGGAGGCTTAGTCATGAGAAGCAAATTGGGACTCAGAGCGCATGTATGGCTTGCGGCGTTGTTGGCCATGATTGCATGGTCCGCGGCAGTTTCGGCGCAGACGGTAAAAGTTCCATTGAAAGACGCCAAAGGCCAGGATGCAGGTACGGCCACGATCAAATCAGAGAATCATGGCGTGATCGTTCAACTCAATGCGAAGAATCTCCCGCCTGGAATCCATGCCATCCATTTCCATCAGGACGCAAAATGCGATCCGCCAGACTTCAAGTCTGCGGGTCCGCACTTTAATCCCGACGGCAAGAAGCATGGTCTTGAAAATCCCCAAGGCCATCATGCCGGCGACATGAAGAATTTCACCGTGGCGGCGAACGGCACCGCAAAAGCAACGATTGCTGATCCGGATGTGGACCTGGGTAGCGACTCGCATTCTCTGTTCAGCAATGGAGGTACGGCCCTGGTGATTCACGCGAAGGCGGATGACATGAGGACGGACCCCGCCGGAAATTCCGGCGACCGGATCGCATGCGGGGTCGTTTCGAAATAGCAATTTGGGCCCTGATTCCTGCACCGAGGTGACGCCATGGGCTCCATGCGACCACCCTGCGACGAGGCGATACTGCGCTCCGCAACCGCCGAAGCTCCCTGCGCACGAAAGAGTCGCACATGGATACTTGCGGCAACGATTCTCGGGTCGAGCATGGCATTCATCGACGGCACGGTCGTGAATGTCTCGCTGCCCGCGATGCAATCGAACTTTCACGCCAATGTGGCGGATGTGCAATGGGTCGTGGAGTCCTACGGGCTTCTGCTGGCGGCATTACTTCTCGTTGGTGGATCGCTCGGCGACCTATTTGGACGCCGGGTTGTTTTCCTCTCCGGTGTCGCGATCTTCGCGCTCTCTTCGGCGGCTTGTGGACTGGCGGCCAACATCACTCAACTGATCGCCGCCAGAAGCATGCAGGGTGTAGGCGCTGCCCTGCTGGTTCCTGGCAGCCTGGCAATTATCAGCGCATCCTTCGACGAGAAGAGTCGAGGCCAGGCCATCGGCACGTGGTCCGGGTCGACGGCGATCACCACGGCCGCCGGACCCGTGCTCGGCGGATGGCTGGTCGAGCACGCTTCCTGGCGATGGGCGTTCTACATCAATCTGCCAATCGCCGCTGCGGTCATCGTGATCTCGCTTTGGCATATCCCCGAAAGCCGCAGCAGCACCGCAGGAAAAGTGGACTGGCTCGGAGCCGCCCTCGTCACCATCGGCCTGGGCGGACTGGTGTACGGCTTCATCGAGTCCAGCAATCTGGGATGGAAGAGTCCATTCGTTTCTGGCAGTCTTCTGCTTGGCGTCGCCGCGCTCGTGCTGTTCGTGATTGCGGAGCGAAAAGAAGCTTCGCCAATGCTGCCGTTGCAGCTATTCGCATCGCGAAACTTCACCGCCGCAAATCTCTTGACGCTGTTTCTCTACGCCGCCATTGGCGTGTTCTTCTTTCTCTTCCCGATGAACCTGATCCAGGTGCAGGGCTACTCCGCCACCATGGCCGGAGCCGCGATTCTGCCCTTGATTCTGCTTGTGTTCTTTCTGTCCCGATGGTCCGGAGGCCTGGTCACGCGCTACGGCCCGCGGCCGCCGCTAATCTTGGGCCCGCTGATCGTGGGCGCGGGTTTCGTGTTTTTCGCGCTTGCAGGCACGAACGGAATGTATTGGCGATCATTTTTCCTTCCCATTGTCGTTCTCGGCATGGGGCTAGCCGTGACAGTCGCACCGCTCACCACGGTCGTCATGAACTCCGTGGACCGCGATCACGTAGGGACAGCCTCTGGAATTAACAACGCTGTTTCGCGGCTGGCCGGTGTGCTCGCGATCGCCGCGCTCGGGATCGTAATGGTGAGTGCGTTCGGTTCGCGACTGAAGTCAGACCTGAGGGAAGTTATGCTTCCAGCTGACGCACTCCACGACATCGACGCGAACGCCAACAAGTTGGCGGGGCTACCGGTACCAGCAGGTCTTGATCCGAGCACTGCACACGCGGTTCGAGAGTCAGTCCGATCAGCCTTCGTCTATGGATTCCGCATGGTCGCTCTGATCTGTGCGGGTCTGTCGTTGGCGAGTGCCGCGATTGCGGCAAAGATGATTACTGGCCCTGATGGCTGACAAGAGCCTCGGCATCGGCGTGCAATGTAGTTGCGCTCACAGTCCTGTGAAACCCTGCACGCAATCGTCGATTCAGCGGCTCCGAGTAGAACTTGGCCACAACTGCTCCAAGCAAGCCGGACAGTCCTAAGAGGCCGACGTACAAGACAGGTGTCCAAAAAACTCGTACGCCAGCGGCCAGGAACATCTGAATGCCCCACGTCACAACGAACATATGGGTCAGATACACCTCGTAGCTATTGCGGCCGAACCAGCGAATAGGAGTCGTGATCCAATTGCCGATATGGTGACGTTGGGCGATCGCGATCTGCAAACAACATGTGCCCACCGCAAGGCATGTCATGTCGAGTCCAAGCGGATAGAGATGCAGTTTCCAACTGAGCGGGCGTGCAGTCATGATGAGGAGCACCAGTGCAGTCCCAATAACTTGCAAAGCTGTTAGTGCTGCTGGTCGCAAGCGAACGCGTGCGGCGATCATTGCTGCGAGGCAGCCGAGGGCAATCGCGTCCATACCGGAGAGGTAGCCCTTATCCGCCCACATCTCGTTCTGAGTCAAAACCGTTCGCGCAAAAGGCCCGATGGCAACAAAAGCCAGCAAGACAGCGACGAGTACCGCACGCCCTCGCGTCAGAAAACAAATCACGGGGAAGAAAAGATAGAACACCTCTTCGACGGAAAGCGACCAGAGCACGTCCCAACTTCCCGGCAAGTATCCCCGCTGCGCTTCCAGCCAGTTGATGTGAAACGTGGCCGCGGCAAAAAGAGCTCGCGGGAGACTGGTGTGCGGCTTGATCACGAATCCTGGGACATGTGCGATGTGCAGCGCGCTCAGAACTACGAGCAGCACAAGCAACAGCGGCACAATGCGGGCAAAGCGCAGCTGATAAAACTCCGCAATCCGCACCGCGCCGAGTGTGCCCCAGCGGCGCAGGGCCATGGTGGTGATCAGGAATCCAGAGATTGCAAAGAAAACGGTAACAGCGTTGGCGCCATTCCAGAAAAGAGTCGCCGCCATCTGCCGCGGAAGTGCCTTCGCGAGCACAGACTGGTTCGCACCCATGTGGATGTTGACGTGGTGCACGACCACGGCAATGATCGAAACCCCACGCAGGACATCGATCCCGTCAAAGCGACTGCTGGAAGCCGAGTTCACGCTCTGAATAGAACACAGCGCAAGGAGCGAGTCCAGAGTCGCTGCAGGTGCGTGCTCGTTCCCAGAATATAGTTCCGGCTAACGCTCGTAGTGTGAAGAGCGCGGACACGGATGTCCGCGCCACACAACCACGAGGACAGGCACGATTGCCTGTCCAGCACGACGGCTCTACATCTGCTCGTCTGCTGATGGTCCATACACCGCCGGAACGCTGGCATCATTCAATCGCAGGTAGACCGTCAGTTGTCCCCGATGGTGTGCCAAGTGGCTGAGCACCGAGTCGCTGATCACTACGTGCCGCGGATCTTCGCTCACCAGCCGTCCCGCAACCTTGAAGCGCCACGGTTTCATCAGGTGATCGTCAGTCGTTCTCGCAAGCGCTTCATGCGCTTCGGCAATCGAAGTATCCAGCAATTTCAGCAGATCCGCCGTCGTAGTCTGCACATTCGGACTGAAGGACGAGTTCGACTTCACCTGCGGCTCCAAATTGAATTCGTCCGTATCGATCGTCATGGCGATCCAACTTGGCATTCGCGCGACCAGCGAAGCAAGGTACCCAAGCGGCATCGATTTCGTATGCGGTTTCCAGTCGTTGCGGCCTTCGGGGACGCGTTCGAGCGTGCTGCGCGTGCCTCGCATCTCACGGTCCAGTTGTTGGCGGAAAAATTCGGTTAGCTTCATGGTTGATCTCTCCTTGCGAGGCCAAGGCCTCTGAAATCCACGACTAGCAGGGTAGATCGCCATATATGACATCTCGTGTCATAATTTCTGCGCGATAAAAATAATTGCAAATTTATGAGAGCCGACCGGTTGCTCACGATCGTTCTACTGCTGCAAGCGCGTGGCCGGATGACGGGACGCGAGATGGCGAAGCGGCTCGAAGTTTCCGCGCGCACGCTCCATCGCGATATGGAATCGTTAAGCGCGGCTGGGGTTCCCGTGTTCGCATTGCGCGGCTCGCGCGGAGGATGGCAGCTCGATGAAAACTGGCGCACACAGGTGCCAGGCCTGGACGAGGCGGAACTGCGCGCGTTGCTGATGGCGCAGCCTCGTGTGCTCGGAGATGCCGCGCTGGCGGCGGCAGCGGAACGCGCCCTGGGCAAATTGATGGCGGCCCTGCCGGCCTCGATGCGCGATCGCGCGGCGTCCATCCGTCAGCGCCTTCATGTCGACACCAGCGCTTGGCGCGGCACAACCGAAGATCTCTCCATGCTGCCGATCGTGCAGGACGCCGTCGCGCACGACCGCAAGCTGTCGCTGCAGTACTCGCGCACAGGTGGCCAGGCTGTCGAGCGCGTGGTCGATCCGCTCGGCCTCGTCGCGAAGGGCAGCACATGGTATCTGGTGGCCGGGATCGATCAGTCAATCCGAACCTATCGCGTGTCGCGCATCGAGGGCGCAAAGTTGCTGGACGCGAAGTGCGAGCGCGCTGCAGATTTCGACCTCGCTGAATACTGGCGAACGTCGACGCAGGAATTCAAAGATGGATGGCCGCGCTTCGAAGTCACGCTCCGTGTCCATCCCGAGACGTTGAAATGGCTGATGAAATGGCGGGCAGCTTCACTTGTGCAATGCGAAAAACCAGATCCCGACGGATGGGAGATGTTGCGCATACAGTTCGAAGAGGAAGAACAGGCGCGTTTCGTCGTGCTGGGAATGGGCTCTCGTGCCGAGGTGATGGCTCCAGCGAGCCTGCGGGAGCGAGTTGCCGAAGAGATCAGAGCAGCGGCGCTGCGCGTAGGGGTGGCTGGCAGGTAGGTTGGTCGAGGCGCCGACACTCGAGCGATAGCGCGGGCACGAAGCCCGCGCCACCATTAGGTTCGCATCGAATTGAACGCGTTACGCGGCGGGCTGACTTACTCTGCTGCGCAGCTTGCTGAATAATTCAATTGCGCCGCGGTTGAACTGCGGTATGTCGTCAGGCTTGCGGCTGGAAACCAAATTGCCGTCCGTTACTACTGGTTCATCACGCCACTCGGCGCCGGCATTCCTCAGGTCGGTCTTCAACGACGGCCACGAAGCGATGTGGCGCCCACGAGCCTTGTCGGCTTCGATGATCGTCCAAGGTCCGTGGCAAATAGCGGCCACGGGTTTCCCCGCATCGAAGAACGCTCTTACAAAATCAACAGCCTCGGGGATCATCCGAAGCTTGTCCGGATTGATAACGCCACCCGGCAACAGCAAGGCGTCGAACTCGTCAGGATGCGCCTGCTTGAGGGGTACATCGACCTTTACCTCGTCACCCCACTCTGTGAACTTCCATCCGCGAATTTTTCCGTCCTTTGGTGAAACAACGCTGGTTTTGGCTCCGGCCTGGTCGAATGCCTTGCGAGGTTCCGTCAATTCGACCTGCTCGAAACCATCGGTAGCGAGAATTGCGATTTTCATTCCTTGGATATCCTGATTAGCCAAACCTTCCTCCTTTTAAGCAATAGGACAGCGCCAGCCCTTACTCTGCTGCAAGTAGGGCAGCCAGAAAGCGGCTGCCCCGCATAGATACTTTGTGAACCACCACGCCTTTTACGCCGCTGCTGCAGTGGCCCAGGGATCGAGCACAACTTTGGTGCAGTGGTCTTCTTTGTTGCGGAACACCTTGTACATCTCCGGCGCGTCGTCGATCGGCACCCGGTGGCTGATCACAAAGCTGGGATCGATTTCCCCCGCTTCCACACGGTCCAGCAGAGGCTTCATATAACGCATCATGTGCGTCTGACCGGTTTTCATGGCCAGAGCTTTGTTCATGAAGGCGCCCATGGGGATTTTGTCGTCGAACCCGGCGTAGACCCCGGGCACAGACACTGTTCCGCCCTTGCGGCACGCCTGAATGGCTTGTCTTAGCGCGATCGGACGATCAGTCTCCATCATCATGGCTTGCTTGGTGCGGTCCACCATGTACATCACACTATCGTCGTGCGCCTCCATGCCGACTGCGTCAATGCACGAATCGGGGCCGATATTGCCGGTCATGTCCTTGAGGGTCTGGACTACATCGTCCACTTCTTCGTAGTTAATAGTTTCCGCGCCGCCTTGTTGTGCCATGCGGAGACGGTACTCGAAACGGTCGATGGCAATAACGCGTTCTGCCCCAAGCATGAAGGCACTGCGGATCGAGAACTGCGCCACGGGCCCGCATCCCCAGATGGCAACTGTGTCTCCGGGCTTGATGTCGGCATTCACCGCACCGAAGTATCCGGTCGGGAAAATGTCGGATAGGAAGAGCACTTTGTCGTCCGGAATGCCCGCGGGAATCTTTAGCGGCCCAACGTCGGCATACGGCACGCGAGCGTACTGCGCCTGTCCGCCGGCGTAACCGCCAAGCATATGCGTGTAGCCGAAGAGTCCCGAAGGCGAATAGCCCATCATCTCTTCGGCAACCCAATAGTTCGGGTTCGAATTATCGCAACACGACCAGAGCTGCCGTTTGCAAAAGAAGCAGTTCCCGCAGGCAATGGTGAATGGCACCACCACGCGATCTCCCACCTTCAGCTTGTTACGGTCGACCCCTGGCCCCACTTCGACCACTTCTCCCATGAATTCGTGGCCCATGATGTCGCCCTGCTCCATCGTGGGTACGAAGCCCCCATAAAGATGCAAGTCGGAGCCGCAAATTGCGGTGCTGGTTATACGAACTATGGCGTCTCGAGGGTTCAGGATCCTGGGATCCGGTACATTCTCGACGGTCATCTTCTCCTTGCCCATCCAACAGACTGCCTTCATGACACGCTCCTTCTGGCTTCGACAACTTCCCTGAATCTGTATTCGCCACGAGGTGGTTTGGCGGGGTCCATAGCCCGCATGACTCCCGTAACAGTGCTGCGAGGCCCGTGTGTCTGGCCTTCGGTGGTCGGAATCTCACCTGTCTCGATGAGAGCTTTGGCGCGGCGCAGGTTCTGTCTTAGAAGGAAGTTTGCGGATTTGTTCAGGAAGCGTGCAGCAGCTGCGCCAACGCCTCCCTGGGCGGGCTTGTATTCGATTCCGGCTGTCACTAATGTTCCACGATCGTCGGTGGCTCGACGGAACTGCACTGACCCGTTGACGTCCACGTCGGATCCAGGTAGCGACTGCCACGCTATGCTTTCGTTCTGACGATCCGCAACGATGTCAGCATCCCAGCGGATTTGTTTTCCGATCGGAGTACGAACGATAAAGCGGTACGTGCGATCGCCAATTTTGTTTACTGATTCCAGGTGAGGCATGTAGCGGGGCATGTTCTCAAAGTCACGCCAAAAACGGTACGCCTCCTCCGGTGTGGTGTTCAGGACAACACTGGTTTGGGCGACCGGACGCTCGGTAGCTCCGTTTGCACGTGCTCCGGCATAGGCGAGCAGCCCACCAGCGGCTGCCATCGCAATTCCGGATGTCGACCTTCGGCTGAGACCTATGGCTGCGAGTGTCCCGCCTCCGAGCAGCGCTCCCCACATGGGGACAGACCGGGAACGACTGCTGGAGCGAGTGCTTCGAGAGAATATCCTTTCGATGTCATTCATTTGCATTCGCCTTGGTTGGGATTCTTTGTCAGATGCCACCTCAGGGGCGAGGATGTCTTTCCCAGCCCCGGAAATGCAGCGCGGACGCACCGCTTACTTTGTGTGGCGCGATGTGCTAATCACGAAGTGACATGAAGTGAAATAACGTTACCAGCGGAAGCTGTCGATTGCTGAAGCGATCCGCCAAAAGTATTATTTTTATTACCGTGGAAACCATTAATCGAGCAGAAGAGTGGCGACGGCTCAAAGAACTTTATCTGCAAATGAGTGACGACGAACTTGAGCTGATCGCACATGACGGATACGACCTGACAGATGTTGCACGACAGGCACTCCAAGGTGAGATCGCGCGCCGAGGACTGAAACTCGAACTGGAGAAGGCTCCGGAATCTGCGCCCGAACCGGAGGGTAACGCCGTTCCGAATCCGGATGATTTGAACCTCGTCACTTTGCAGCAGGTGTGGGATCGCGAAGAAGCGAAAAATGCAAAGAACCTCCTCAACGAGAATGGTCTCCCTGCATTTTTTGGGCCTGCGAATGTGGAAAATATTGAAGAGGTCGCCGGCAACTTCCAGCGCGGAGTAGATGTAAAGGTTCGTTACGTTGACAGCGACCGTGCCACCGCGGTGTTGTCACGTGCTCTTCCACAAGACCCGGTGGACGAAGGTGTGGAATACGTTGCGCGCTGCCCGAAATGCCACTCCGATGAGATCGTGTTCCTGAGCCTCGACGAAAGCTCACCAGGCGCACCCGATACCCAGTTTAACTGGAGCTGCGACGCGTGCGGCTACAAGTGGAAGGACGACGGTGTAGAGCAGGAAACCTGATTCGGCCCACCCCACCAGATGGGTGCGTCTGAGTGTCAGGGCGCACAGGATTGCGTCGGCTCTCGATTCGCTTTTTGTCATCGCTTTGACCATCTGGCCCATATTTCCAGTACCTGATTGCACGAATATTGCCCCTTTCGATATCTACTCTGCGTTCTTGCCCCGACGCTGGCGGGGATGGTGGCGGACCTGTGGATGCGAGCCGATCGCAAGGGCCGAATGCGCAAGCCCTGAATCCGCATTCCGTGGCGCTTTTCGAGCAACCCTGATGCACTTCAGGGCATCACCACTACACACGCAAACTTGCGTATACCACCAGTCAAAATCAACCCCTTCAACTTGCTTTATATTTAAACTGCATCTAAGGGGTGTGGGTAAATATTGAAGAAGAGTACTGAAGCTTTGTCGTCGATGGCCGGATTGCTCGGTGAAAACCTGCAATCTCTTTTCGCCGCCATCGTCGAGTCGTCTGACGACGCCATTATCAGCAAAGACCTTAACGGCGTAATTACCAGCTGGAATCCTGCCGCAACTCGAATGTTTGGCTACTCGGCTGAAGAAATGATCGGGCAGCCCGTGCTTCGCCTTTTTCCGGAAGAACTGAAGCAGGAAGAGGAGATGATACTTAGCAAGCTGAGGGCCGGAGAGACAATCGACCACCACGAAACCATTCGCGTTTCTAAAGATGGTCGGCACCTTCAGGTATCCCTCACGACATCACCCATCAGGGACAATCACGGCAGGGTGATTGGCGGGTCAAAGATTGTGCGCGACATCACGCCACAAAGGACCGCAGAGGAGGCCCGCCTTCGTCTGGCGGCGATTGTGGAATCGTCCGACGATGCCATTGTCAGCAAGGATTTAAATGGGATCGTGACCAGCTGGAATCTCGCCGCTGTACGGCTGTTTGGGTATCAGCCAGAAGAGATTATTGGGAAATCCATCTTGACGATCATTCCTCCTGAACTGCACTACCAGGAGGCATTCATTCTCAGTAAAATGCGGGCCGGCGAGCGGCTCGAGCACTACGAAACCGAACGCGTCAAGAAGAACGGGGAGAGAGTGCAGGTCTCGCTCACCATTTCACCGGTAAAAAACGATTCTGGGCGCGTCATAGGCGTGTCAAAGATTGCCCGTGATGTCACTCAGCGTCGACAGATAGAACAGGCACTGGTCCAAACCGAAAAGCTTGCCGCAACCGGCCGCATGGCAGCCACCATAGCGCATGAGATCAACAATCCGTTGGAAGCGGTGGTGAATCTAATTTTTCTAGCTCGAAATTTCCCGTCGCTCCCCGAGGCCGTGAAGGGCTACCTGGTTACCGCGGAAAAAGAGATTGAACGAGTTTCCCTGATTGCCCGCCAGACACTCGGTTTCTATCGGGAGACGACAACCCCCGGCCCCGTGATGGTTCACGAGATCGTAGATGATGTTCTGACCGTCTACCAATCCAGGTTCCGCTCGCGCGCAATCCGCGTGGAGACGTCCTTCGAGGCAGTGCGGGCGCTGACTGCTCGAAAGGGCGAAGTGACACAGATCGTGTCAAATCTGGTCGCGAACTCGATCGATGCAATGCCAACTGGCGGGTGTTTGCGCATCGACGTCAGAGAGACTTCGACCGATGGCGGCGGAATCCAATTAGCAATTCAGGACCAGGGCACCGGGATCCAGGAAGAAAACTTGCCCCGCCTCTTTGAACCATTCTTCACCACAAAGAAGAATGTCGGCACTGGCCTTGGGCTGTGGATTGTAAAACAGTTCCTCCAGAATCACAGCGGGACGATCAGCGTTACCAGCAATACCGACGGCGTCCAACGGGGCACGACGTTCAGCATGTTTTTCCCATATGCGAATGCTTTCGAAACCGGAACCGAACCAGGCGAGCTAAGTGAAGACGACCCAAGCAATTGGGCGACGGCCGGTGGAGAACGGAAATGTTAGACATTCTTCCTGGCTTATTCTCTCCAAATGACCGCGAATTCGGACACAAAATCTCAACCGAACATGAACAGCGGATCCCAGTTCCTAAAAAAGCTGCGCCTAAGATCCTCGTCGTCGATGACGAGAAGCTGATCGCCGACACTCTCACCGAAATCCTGAAGCGCAGCGGCTACGAGACGAGGGTCGCTTACGGTGGAGCGGAGGCTCTGCAGATCGCCAAAGGATTTCATCCGGATTACCTGCTGGCAGATGTGCTGATGCCGTTTATGAACGGCGTGGAACTCGCCATCGCGATCCGACAAATGAGCGTCGCGACCCGGATCTTGCTCTTTTCCGGGCACGCCAATTCCTCTGAACTGCTGGATGACGCCCGCCTCAAGGGTCACAAGTTCGATGTAGTCGCGAAACCCATCCATCCTGAAAAACTAATGCAGTTACTACAAGAGAACCGGTAACAGGACCGGTTCTGCTTGAGGCGCTGCGCATCTGCTCCAACCCCAAGCCGCGGTTCCTATCCGGGCCTTCCAGCTATTCCATTTCGGAGAGAGTTGTGGCCACATGGAGGGTTGATGTGAATGGCTGTCAACTCCCTGTGGGTGGTAATCTTTCCATCTTCGATCCAAGAATAGAGGTCGGCCATGATCCGTTTCATGCGGATGTTCCTGGTTGTAGTTGTCCTCAGTGCCTGCTCCGCTGTTTTCGCTGACAATCTCAGTTACAACCGTCTCGATGCAGACGTCGTCGAAAGCCGTGCGCAGCTCTCCCCGCAAGACGCAAGCGCGCGACTGACGATGCTGCAGAATCAGTTTTCTGCTGCGGGCTGCAGTGAAAAGCAACTGAAGCAGCAGGCCGTTCCTGGCCAGCAGTTACCGAATCTGATCTGCATCCTTCCAGGCTTGGACCAGGGCGCCATTGTCATAGGAGCGAACTACGACTATGCGTCGACCGGCGACGCAGCACGCGTGGATTGGGCCACCGTGAGCATGCTGCCACTCATGGTCGAATCGCTCCGTACGGTGCCCCATCGCTACACCTTTATCTTCATCGCTTTCAGCGGCAAGGATCAGGCTACTGGCTCCGCCTATTACCTGCAGCAACTCAGCGATGCCCAACGAGTAGGGATTCGCGCCATGGTCGATCTCAATCAGATCGGCCGCGGCCCGGCCATGTATTCCCTCCCCCAGTTCAAAAGTCCCACGGGCACCGAGCGGATCACGAATTTGTCCGCAGAGGAAAACTCGCCTCCGCGCGATAACGTGCTCAGCAAATTGTTGCCGGCATCGGCGCGGGCAATCAAGCTGAACAACCCTGTAGAGCTGAAGGAAGCGTCTCTCACAGACGCACAGGCCTTCGACGGCGCCTACATTCTTGCACTGACCGTAACCTCGCCCGCCACCTCCACCAATGGGCTCGATCAGAAATCGTATTACGACACTTACAACCTGCTCTGCATCTATACGCTAGTGGTAGATCGGGCGCTCGGTCCGGCCATGGCTCCGCAACCCGCCACCGAAGTGGCCAACAACAATGCCCCTGCTGCATCTTCCTCTGCGCCACCCATGACAGCCTCTGCCGCGCCCCCTGCCCCTCCGCGCTCACCCAGTGCAAACAGCTTTGAGCGCGGTGCTGGCAATGCTGAGAATGTAATTACCGCATCCATGCCCACCGCCCCCGGCACAAACACTCCGGTCATTCGTACCACAACGCGATTGGTGCAGGTCGACGTCGTGGTGACCGACGGCAAAGGGCAACCGATCACCGGGTTGAAGGCCGGCAACTTCACCGTATTGCAGGACGGCAAGCCGCAACAGTTAAAAGTCTTCGAGGCGCACAGTCCGCGCGCACCCGAAGTAAAGCTAACCAGGGCAGCGGCAC
>CAZBCQ010000011.1:28970-43489 GCA_964490255.1 uncultured Terriglobales bacterium
TTCGAGGCGCACAGTCCGCGCGCACCCGAAGTAAAGCTAACCAGGGCAGCGGCACCAGTTCTTCCACCCAATACCTTCACCAACTTACCGCGCGATACCTCTGAGAGCAGCTGGAACATTATTTTGGTCGATCTGCTGAACACGGAAACCCAGGACCAGCAGATTGTCCGCGATCAGCTGACGAAACTGCTGAACAGTCTGCCGCCGGGAAGACCCGTTGCCCTGTTCGAACTCACTTCGCGTCACCTGGAGATGCTGGAGGGCTTTACCGACGAACCTGCCGATCTGATCAAAGCGGCCAAAGCAATCCGGCCGGAACAATCGCCGCTTGTGACGAGCGAAGCCGAACGCCAACATGACATCGGCACCATCGAGGCTGCCGCCAGACTGTCAGCGGAAGGACATTCCGGCGGCCCTGGAAATATCTCCCAAGGTTTGATTACGGCGGCGGCGCAGGATCAGATGCGAAACCGCGAACAGGGATTGCGTAACACGCAGGCATTCGAGGTGAACGAGCGCGTGAACTTTACGCTGGACGCATTTCAGACGCTCACGCGCACCGTCGCCGGTTACCCCGGACGCAAGAACCTGATCTGGCTGTCGGCAGGATTTCCAATCCGCCTGGAGCCGGATTCGAATTTCAACGAGCGCGAATGGCAGACAGCGAGCGACTACACCAGATCCGTTGTCAACGTTTCCACGCTGGTAGCTCAGGCGCGGATTGCCGTGTATCCGGTGGATGTGCGCGGCATTACGACCCGCGGAATGGATATCTCCACTGGAGCGACTGAGGGCGCGAGTTTCTCACAGCAAGGCGCGATGGCACTAAACAATCCATCGAGTCCCGATCCCATGGGCGGGCTGCTCAACACCCAGTCGCAGCAGAATTCGAATGAGTTCGACGCGATGCGGGATATCGCCGATCAGACCGGCGGACATGCCTTCGTCAACAACAATGACTTGAAGGAGGCGATTGCACGCAGCCTCGACAATGGAGCCACGTATTACACGGTCGCCTACACGCCTCAAAAAGACGAGAAGATGACCTATCACCGTATTGAAGTGAAGCTAAGCGATCCCGGCGCCAAATTGTCGTATCGCAAGGGCTACTACACCGAGCCCCCGTCGAAGGCCGAGCAATCGAGCGGACTCGCGGCCCTACAGGGCGCCATGAACCCGGGCACACCGCAATCGACAGCGCTCTATGTGACTGTTGCCGTTGTCCCGCCTGATGCCACTCACAAAATGGTGCGGGTCTTGTACAACATCAATCCGAACGGCGTGACGTTTACCGACATGCCCAACAAATCCAAGCACGCGCTGGTCGATTGCATGATCGTTGCCTACAACGCCAAAGGCCTCGTGGCCGGACACGCGTCCGATACCTTGGACGCCACCATCGGCCCCGCTCAATATGAGCAGGTGATGAGCCGAGGCTTGCCCGCGCAACAGGAGTTAGATCTTCCGCCGGGCAACTACAACTTGCGGTTTGGCGTCATGGACCGCACCTCGCAGCGAATCGGAACGCTCGACGCCCCGCTGGTCGTAAGCGCGCAGGTCGCGGCCAAGTAATTTTCGGAAAGAAAACGGGCAGCGAACGATAATCGTGGCTGCCCGTACTTCATCCAAGCCGAATGTACCTGCCCCAGGACTATTTCGGCTTGTTGCCCCCCAAGATCGAGCCTAGAGCATTCCCCAGCGGGTTCTGCTGCTGCTGATTCGAATTCTGCTTCTGGTTCCCGGCTGGCTGTTGTTGTCCGGCAATCGCCCCGAGGACCCCCTGCACTCCGCCGTGTGTGAGTTGTCCCGGATTCGCCAGGCTCGGCACCATGTTCTTCATCTTCATTTCGGCGACCGCCTGCATGTCAGGAGCGACATGCGGCGCATCCAGGCTGCCGCTGATCAACACGGGAATCACCAGTTCGCCGTTCTTGTTCGCAAGCGCCGTCTGCATCATCCCGCCAACGCCGTTGCCACCGACTGAGCCACTCATCTCCTTCGAAAGCACCGCGTTTGCCTTCATATTCACTGTGTTGTTCACCAGGTTAATGGTCCCCTGAGAAGCAAGCGTCGCGCCGGTGAGCACTGCCTTCAGATCGTTTGTCTGAGCAATGCCGTTCACCACGTTGAAGGTTCCACTGAGGGACTGTATCTCGGTGTAGCCCTTGTTCGCGGTGGCATTCATGTTCAGGAATTTCCCCACCGAAGCGAGTTGGTTCAGGATGTCGAGTTTCGTGAACTTGCCGTTCGTCAGGTTGATGCTGAGGTTTCCGTTCAGTGTGCGAGTGATGTCCTCAGCATTCGCCGCTTGAAACCGGGCATTGGCGTTGGTTGCAAGCAGTCCGTAAAGCATGCCCTTTACGGAACTCACGGACGACAGCAACCCGTTGGCGTCCACGTGCTGAAGCTTCGTGTTCATGGACACCGTGCTCGGATTCGTGCGCATGTCGAAGGTGACGCTTCCAGTTTCCGTTCCAGTGTAAAGATTAGCGGTCAATGGAGACGCGGTGATCACGCCACGATTCATCGTGACTTTCGACTGCACATTCGTGAGCACCAGGTTGTCGTAAGTCAGCGTGCCGACATTGATGTTCCCGTTGCCGGTCGCACGCATGAGAATGCTGTCATTCGACGCGGCCGGAGTGACTGCGGCGTTCGCGCGTGGGATCAGCGACCAACTCTCTGCTTTCTTTTGCTGCTGCTGCTTCTGCGGCGGTGAAGTCAGTTGCTGCAGATAGTTCAGATTCAGCTTGCTCCCGTTGATGTCGAATTGAATATTGGGATTGTCGGAGGTGTAATTGTTCACGGTCAGCTGGGCGTTTACGCTGGCATCGCCGGCGCTTGGCGTGAACTGATTCGTGTGGATGCTGGTTGGCGTCATCGCCACCTGCAGGCTGGGAATCTTGAGCGGTTCCTTCATCTGCGCAGATGTGAGTTGCAGATTCGTTCCGTTGATGTTTCCATTCAGCGCCGGACGATCCACCGCGCCATCTGCATGGATGTTCGCGGTGAGTTGGCCCGCAGCCGTCGTTCCAGGCGCCAGCCCCATGCCGAAGGACGACGCCAGCCGCACCACTTCGGCGATCGACACATTCGAAGCAGCAACGTTCAGGTTCACCTGCATCGGCGTGGGTTTCGTGTTCATGGTGCCGGTGATCGAAACTGGCGTAGCGCCCAGCTTCAGTGTGCCGTTTTCGATTTGGACCGCGCCGCTATTGGTGTTGTCACTGGCTTTGATGTCAAGCGTGATGGGATAGCCAATATCGGCGCCCCGTACACTCGCCTGGTCTAACTTCAGACTGCCATTTGTGGCGATCACGCCGTTTTGGTTCTTAGCACTAAGCTTGCCCGAAGCAATACCGTTCACCCCTTGCAGGGCCGAACTCTGCGCAATTGCCTGCAACTGGGCGATCGGCACATTCGCCAGCGTAAGGTTGCCGTCGAACGGCATGAGCGCGGCGTTGTTTCCCTCGGGAATCGGCCCGGCATTTCCACTCACTTCGATACGCTGATCGGATTTGCCGCCAATGCGCATAGCGGCGTTCAGATCGAACGTTTTGCCGGGCGCGAAGTCATTCAGAGTGGCGTCGATGTTGTCGTAAACGGCGTGAGTATTAGCCTGCTGGTCGACATACCCGACTTTGCCGTCATTGATAACCATGTGCGCCAGCGAGAACTGGGTCTCACCCTTGGAAGCAGAGGGCTGGTTCGGCGCTTGCTGTGTACTCGGCTGCTGGGGCTTCCCTTGGGGCTGATTCGGTTCAGCATTAGGCTGCGCCTGCGGCTTGCCAATGCTGGCGTAGTTCCATTCGCCTTGCTTGTTGCGCACCAGCTGCACCTGTGGGTGATCGAGGGTGAGCGACTGTATCTGAACATCCTTATGCAGCAGCGGGAAGAATTTCAAGCTCACATTCAACTGCTGCACGGTAGCAAACGGTCCCGGACCGAAACGCGGATCTTCCCCGATTGAGACATTGTCCAACTTCACGGAAGGTGGCAGAAAAGACGCATTGATGTCCTTGAAATTGACTGGGCGTCCGAGGGCCTGCTGTAACTTGGCCTGTATTTGGCTGCGATAGCTATTCAGGTCGAGGAAGTGGGGAATGATGGCGAGAGCAGCCACCACAACCACCACCACAATGACCACGGCAATTAGAACCTTTTTCATAAGGCACCTGATAAGGAGCTACAGAGCTCCTGAGCTGGAAAAGGTGGCGCTTACCGGGTTGGAGTCGGCGAGAGGCTCGCCCGGTTGCACATCCAGAGTGGCTGCAACGACCAGAGGAGGGTATCCGACGGAAAAAGGCTTGTCGAGTGGGCATCTGCCAGACACTCCGGTTGATATAGTACCGCCTGATGGATTCCGCCATTTCCCGACAGCTACTGCGTGACGACGCCTTGCAAATGGCGCTGGGAATACTAGTCCTGGCGAGCGGCCTTGCGGCATGCCTTTTGTTTATCCCACGTGCGAAACGGCGAGATTTCACCCTGCTCTATTTCGGCCTGGCCGCAGCCATGTACGGAGCCCGGCTACTCGTGACGACGCAGACGCTCCCCAAGGTGTTTCCTGGCCTTGCGCAAGCGTTCCTTGTCACGAACTGGGTCATCACGGGCTTAATCCCGGTGCCGCTCGGGCTCTTTTTCGCAGAAATCGTGGCGCCGAAATGGAAGAAGCTGGTTCTTTGGGCGGTGGCAATCGAGATTGTGGAAGGCCTTATCTACATTGTTGCGCACCTGCTGGACCGAGGCGCCGGTATTACCAACGCGGTCAACAGCATCATGGTGATGCTGACGCTTCCAGCCATGCTTCTGTTCTTCATCTCCGTGAAGAAGGCCGACCGGGCGCTATGGGTACTGAGGGTCGGGTTCGCCGTATTCCTCGGCTTTGTCGTCTACACGAATCTGGCTACCCTCGGTGTCACGCAGGGAAATAGGGGAATCGAATACCTGGGTTTCGTCTTCCTGCTCTGCTGCCTGGGTTACGTAGCCGCGGCAGAGTCCGTGCAGAAAGAGGAACGTTTAGCGGCCATCAATAAGGAATTGGAAATTGCACGCCAGATCCAGGCGGGACTGCTGCCGGACCACGACGTCGCTGCTGCCGGCCTCCGGATCGCCACCAGGTACGTGCCAGTCTCATCCGTGGCTGGAGATTTTTACGATTTCCTGCACACAGATGGCGCAGGCCTCGGCGTGCTGATCGCAGACGTCGCCGGCCACGGTGTTCCGGCGGCGCTCTCCGCTTCTATGGTGAAGATTGCCATTCGCGCACAGGCGGAGCATGCGCGGCGTCCTGCCGAGGTTCTCGCCGGGCTGAATTCCACTCTCTGCGGGAACGTGCAGGGACAGTTCGTTACCGCCGGATACGTCTATCTGGACGTGAATAAAAACCAGCTCGCGTACGCAGGCGCCGGACATCCCCCGCTGCTGGTCTGGCGGGCGAGAGAGAAAAAGGCGTTGGCGATTGAGGAGAATGGGCTGTTCCTTGGCGCGTTCCCAGACTGCGCGTACAAAGACGTCACCTTCAACTTCGAGCCCGGAGATCGCTGCGTGCTCTATACCGATGGTATCCTCGAGGCGCCGAACGCCCAAGGCGAGGAGTTCGGCAACCAGCGTCTGCGCGAATTCCTGGCATCGCACGCCCAACTTCCGGCACAGGAGTTCTGCGATGCCTTGCTATCCAGCATTGACCGCTGGTGCGGACGGCGCGAGAACGAAGATCAGCACGACGATCTGACGCTGGTCGCCGTTGATTACGCCCAGTGAACCCAGCACCTTCTGAGCTACAAATACCAGCTACCCGAATACAAACGCCGGGACCGGCAACATGGCGGTTTGACGCTGCCGAAACCCCCTTGTTACACTAAGTGGTCTTCATTCCAAATAGTTAGGACCATCCATTGCGCAGTACCGAACGCCATCAACTTAAACAAGATAAGTTCGCCTCTACCACCGCCGAGACCTATTCTTGGGCGCTCGAGCATCAGAAGCAGGTCATCATCGTCACCGTTGCCGCGGTGGTGGCGCTGGCGATTGTGCTTAGCGGCTATCTTTATTTCCAGCATCAGGGGCAGCAGGCTGCGGTTCAGTTGAACCAGGCCATGCGGACCTACACGGCCCCGATCCGGCCTGCGAATATGCCGGCGCAACCGGGCGAGGAGTCGTACACCTCGATCGCCGAACGCGCCAACGCCTCGCGTCCGAAATTCCAGTCAGTCGCCGATGCCTATCCGCATACCGACGCCGGGAAGGTCGCCTTGTACATGGTTGGCGTGACCCAGGTGGAAGCGGGCAACACTGCGGCGGGTGAAGCCACATTGCAGAAGGCTGCGAATGCCGGCGGCAAAGATCTGGCCGCCCTGGCGAACCTCGCGCTGGCGAATTTGTATGCCAGTACCGGACGAGAGCAGCAGGCCATCGACCTCTATAACAAGCTGATCGCGAAACCCACGAATACCGTGACCCAGTCGGCGGCGCGCATGGCCCTGGCGCAGGTTTACGCTACGAAGAATCCGGCCAAGGCTCGCGAATTATACGAGCAGATCAAGAAAGACAATCCGAATTCGGCGGCCTCGACCCTGGCGAACAATCGCCTGGAAACATTGAAGCAGTAGCCGCATCTAGTTCGAACTGAGCCGCGCTTTCGGGCGCGGCTTTTGTTTTTTCCTGCGGAACGGTGTCTAAATCAGGCGGGCTGTGGTTTTCAATTACAAATTACCAGATTACCCAATTACCAATTCTTCAGGTGCTATGCTGTTCTGTTCTTTCAGGTAAGTGAGACATGACTCTCTTTGAAGCTCCTACTTACGATCCGCGTCGGGCGCGGCGACGCAACCTCATCATCGCGGGAGTGGTCGTATTCGTCATCATTGTCGCGACGTTCGCATGGATCTATCGCAATTATCCGGAAGAGCGGGTGGTACAGAAGTTCTTCACGGCTCTCGAGAATAAAGACTACGAAAAGGCTTATGGGATCTGGCAGGCTGACCCTAACTGGAAACAGCATCCGCAGAATTATCCGAACTACAGCTTCGGCGACTTTTATCAGGACTGGGGACCCGGCGGCGAGTGGGGCCTGATTCACAGTTTCCGGATCGACGGATCGGCCAATCCAAAAAGCGGCGGCAGTGGTGTGGTGGTGGTGGTAACGGTCAACGACCGGAAGGAAAAACAGGCCCGCATGTGGGTAGAGAACAAGACGAAGACGCTGACCTTTTCACCGTACTGAAGAAGCTGACGTTCTCACCTCACCAGGCGCGCGTTTGGCCACCGAGACGTCCCAGAGGCAACTGTCATACTGATCGAAGCGAACGTATCTATGTATTTCGGCTTGCGCAGGCAGTCAACTGAGAAGAAATGCATAGATACTTCGCTGCGCTCAGCATGACCCGAGCATGAGGACGCTTCGGAGTGACTCCATGCCGTGGAGCAGCTATTTACCCCCGATTCATCTTTCCACCCTTCATCACGAACACCACGTTTCGATTGCGCCCCCATTTCGCCGTCGCATCCAACTACTTAGTCAGTTCAATAGCGATAATCTGGCCGGCAATGGTTTTGTCCGATACCTCGGCATACTCGACCTTAGCTTTAAAGCCTTCAAGATCCATGCAAGGATTGAGATCGCCTTTCGGAGTGAAATTCAGGACCGAGAATGCAATCTGGGAGAAGTTGTTGCGATACACCAAGACGGCTGGAGCTTTGCCGCCCGGCTCTACCTTGAGCGTAATAACAGTCGGATAGGAACATTGCACGTTGCGTAAAACGCCCCTCACCGTGTGACGCGGACCAGTGGGCGCTTCCGTCGGATATTTCGGCCCCTCCTCCTTGCTGTTCCCCCTGATGACAAACTTGCGGCCATCACTGCTTGTAACAGTAACGGTCCGCGTGTCCGCATCGGGGCTGTCGAAGGTCTGGCTCTCACCGCTGTTCAGTCCCTGGCGCCTTTGTGCTACGGCTGATTGGTACTGCTCGATCTGATCTATCCGGGATTGGACGAAGGCAACCTGTTCTGGCGTTTTTGCGACGTGACTGGCCGCCTTCAGCACCCTGAGCGCGTCGTCATATTTCTGGCCGTTCGCCAGAACGGAAGCAGCGTTGAGGCGATAGTTTACGTTGTCCGGTTCGAGGTTGATCGCCTGAACATTCAAGAAATGCGCCTCGTCTCGCTTCGCGGGATCCATTGAGTAGCGCATCGCGAGGGCATCATAGGCAGGCGCGAAGCCCGGATTCAGCTTTATACAGGCCCGAAGACTTGACTCGATCCCCGCATCCTGCCCTGTGCCATCAGATCTCATGGACATCACGGCGTAATAGTAGTGCGCGAGATAGCTCTGCGAATCCAGTTGCACCGCTTCGCCGTACCATTTTCGTGCGGCCTTCATATCCCCCTCGCGAAATTTCAGAAAGCCCATGCTCTCGTGTGCGAGGGCATTCTTTGGATCATCGCGTAGCACGGCGTCGATCAACGACTGTGCGTCTTTGGGCCGTTGATTATAAACGAGCACATCGGCACGTATCGCGTCGGCATCGGATGTTGGGATCGCGCGGGCCTGGAAACTAGATTCGTCCACGGTAATACCCGCGTTCATTTTGAACATCATGAACTGGCCCTGGGATATGTAGCTATTCAACGCTTTCTGCAAGAGGTTCAGGTCGCCGAACGCCTCCTGAGCGGCGACTACCGGGTCCTCTTTGTTGATCAGACGCTTCGCGTAGTCCTGGAGCCGATTCGTGCCCTTCTGTCTATCCGTCACTGCGATGTAATGCGTGAGCGCCCACGACTCGGAATAGAAGACAGAACCCTTCTGTTCTTCGTGATAGTAAGGCGAAGTCTGGTCGACTTTGAGTAGCGTCGTGAGCGGCAGTAGTCGGTTCTGCCGGAGATATAGGATGTCATCCGGGCTTGGCTCTCCGAGCAACACCTCTTTTTCCTGAATGTCGGTGTTCTGGTAAAACTCCGCTAACCCCTCATTCAGCCACAAGGGAATCCACTCGCTCGCGTTCCGCAACATGAAGTGCGTGTATTCGTGGTACACAGTAGCGAAAGGATGGTCTCCCTGCGCATCAAGTCGCAGCAGGATGTAGTTTTTGTCCGGCGCGCGCATGAACAATCCGGCAAGGTCCAGCTGCCCTTTTGCGAGATAGGCTTCCGGCTCAAGTGCTTGGAAATCCTTTTTGTCCTTCAGAGCAAGCACAATAACCGGCGATCCAGCGCTGTCGGACGCGGTGGGAAAAAGAATATGAAACACGGAGCGCATCCGTTCGAGTTGGCTGGCAACGCGATGTGCCTGCTTCTCGTTTGTGTCCGTGAGGACGACGAAGTGCGGGCTGCGCAATTCAGACCAGTGGCTCGCTCCATCTCGAGCCGAGGCAGAAAGAGTTACCGCAAAGAGGAAAAGGATCGAAACTGCTCGACGCATAGGTGAGCTGAAATTAACCGAAGGGTACTTTCTGAGGCAATAGAAATCCTGTCGTCAGACGACGAACTGAGCCCTTTCGGCGTGCGCCGGATGACAGGGGACTGTTCTGGCGCGCTCGTACCTTAGAGCACCGCCGTGCTGCTCGGCGCAAACTGATTGATCGTCTTCGCCAGCGTATCTTCGTTCTCCACGTTCAAACAGGTCTCCTTGCGATCGATCTGGCGCATGAGTCCGCAGAGAACTTTACCCGGACCGACTTCGACGAACGTGGTCACCCCAGCTGCGATCAAGTTGCGCATCGATGCTTCCCACTGAACCGCACCTGTGACCTGGCGGATCAGCGCATCACGCGCGCGCTCGGGGGAGTCGATAATCTCGGCGTCTACATTCGTGATCAGTTTGTGTTGCATCGCATGAAACGTCAGCGCTCGCAGGTCATGCTCCAGACGATCCTGCGCAGGCTTCATCAACGCGCAATGGAAAGGAGCGCTGACAGGAAGCATCACTGCTCGCTTGGCGCCCTTATGTTTGGCTAGCTCTGCTGCGCGGTCCACGGCGGCCTTGGTCCCGGAGATGACGATCTGTTCCGGCGAATTGATGTTGGCTGGCTGGCAGACCTGTCCCTGTGCGGCTTCGTCGCAGACCTCGCGCACGACGTCGATCTTCATCCCCAGGATGGCAGCCATTGCGCCTTCACCGACAGGTACGGCCTCCTGCATATACTTGCCGCGATTGCGAACCGTGCGCACCGCGTCGGCAAAATCGAGCGTACCGGCGGCGACATGCGCCGAGTATTCCCCCAGGCTGTGTCCGGCGACGAATGTGGGCACGACTCCCTTGCTGTTGAGCACTCGAAAAGCGGCCACAGAGGCAGTGAGAATCGCCGGCTGTGTAATTTCCGTCAGGCGCAGCTGGTCTTCAGGCCCTTCGAAGCAAACTTTCGAAAGCTTGTATCCGAGTGCGGCATCGGCTTCGTCGAAAGTTTCCTGCGCCACGGGATAGAGTGCGGCGAGGTCTTTGCCCATGCCCACGGCTTGGGATCCCTGGCCAGGGAATAGGAATGCAATAGTTTGATTACTAGACATGATGGGTTTTCTTTCTGAATGGCGGGTGCCTGTGGGTGCCCCACCTCTGCCTTCTTTTGGCAGAGGTGGCGATCCGAAACCTCTCTACGCTTGCGCCGGCTGGGTGCCCCACCCTCGATCCTGCATTTGGATCGTGGGTGGGATCGAAATATCTACGCTTGCGCCGGCACCACGCGAGTCGACGCGACTTCTTCTTCGATGCGCTTGTTAATTTTGCGGTCGGCGTATTCGGCAGCCACCCGAATCGCGTTCTTGATGGCGTTCGCGTTCGAGCTACCATGGCCGATGATGCAGGCGCCTTTCACTCCCAGCAGCGGCACGCCACCATATTCGGAGTAATCCAGCCGCTTCTTGAAATCCGCAAACGCCTTGCGCGAAAGCATCGCACCCACCTGGCCGCTAATGGTCGCATTCAGCGATTCTTTCAGCAGATGACGGACGGTCTCCACCAGTCCTTCGGAGATCTTCAGCGCCACATTGCCGACAAATCCGTCGCAGACGATCACGTCCACATTGCCGTTATACAGATCGCGGCCTTCAACATTGCCAACAAAGTTAAGCGGCAGATTCTTGATCAGCGGATACGCCGCTCGTGTCAGCTCGTTGCCTTTGCCTTCTTCTTCGCCAATGGAAAGGACTCCCACGCGCGGACGATCCAAACTGAAGATCTTGCGCATGTAGATTTCGCCCATGATGGCGAACTGCTCGAGATTCTGCGGCTTGGAATCGACGTTCGCGCCGACATCCAACAGCACTGCGGCAGTGCCTTTTGCGGTGGGAAAGACGCTGGCCAGCGCCGGACGATCCACACCCGGTAGTGCTCCCAGCACCATCTTCGCCGTGGCCATCACTGCGCCAGTATTGCCCGCACTGGTGAAGCCGGCAGCGCGGCCGTCGCGCACAAGACGCAGCCCCACGTGGATGGAGGAGTCCTTCTTAGTGCGGGCTGCCTGGACGGCTTTCTCGTCCATGCCAATTGCTTGGCTGGCTGGGACGATCTCAATACTCTTCTTGTAAAGGTGCCAGGATGGATGCTCGTGCAACTGGCTGCGCAACTCGGCGCGGATCACATCTTCCTTGCCGACCAGAATAACCTGCACATCGTAGCTGCGAACCGCATGCAGCGCGCCTTCGACTTCTGGTACGGGCGCGCCGTCCGATCCCATGGCATCAACCGCTATGACGGTGGGCATTGATCGCTCGTCAGCCCCCTAGCTGAGGTGCTCCGACCCTGGCCGGAGTGCGCATCGTTTAGCTTGCCTTTTCTTTTACTTCCAGAACTTCCCGCCCCTTGTAGTAACCGCACTTAGGGCAGGCCCGGTGAGGCAGCTTCGCCTCGTGGCAATTCGGACATTCAGAGGTGGAGACCGCCGTCAGGTGATCGTGTGCGCGGCGGGTGCTGGTGCGCCTTTGGGAATGGCGCCGTTTAGGATTTGCCATAACAATTCAAACCTCAAATTCAGATTTCAGTGTTCTCTCACGAGAAGGCCCATCTTCTTAGCTGGACACACAAAACTACGTCCCCGGCTTTCCCCGGGATAACTCGTTCCTTTTACTGACCGAGCTTGTTGCGAAGATCCCCAAGGGCATGCCAGCGGGGATCGGGTTCCCTGCGCGTGCAACCGCAGTCGCCCTGGTTCAGGTTCTGCCCGCAACCGGGGCAAAGTCCCTTGCAGTCTTCACGGCAAAGCAGCTTCAACGGAACCGCCAGCAGCAATTGCTCGCGCAAAACGTCTTCCAGCAGCAATCCGTCGCCCTGGTAATAGCCGATATCCGCGTCCTCTTTCGCGACGCTGATCTCTTCGTTGCCGGCATCGGCCCCTTGAGGACGATACAGAAGATCGAAGTTCTTCTCGACTTCCTGGTACACCGGATCGAGACAGCGGGCGCAAAGCAGTTCCAGCTTCGTCGAGAACTCGCCAGCCAGACGTATGTCCTCGATATTCACCTTATGGCCCCGGTTCTCTTCCACCACCGAAGCCCGCACATCCGTCTTCAGCGGAGCTGATTGCTTGGCGTCTGGCCCGAGGTCAATCGTGCCGGGCTGCCACTCCTCGTGGAACTCCTGCTGATCCTCGTGGAGGTGCAGTTCGCGTAAACTTATGAACATCTTAGGGCACACTGCCCCAGCGACGTCTGGCGCTGAGGACGCAATACTCAAGAATAAAGGTCGGCTTACAGTAGTGTCAACCGCTCCGGAAGCGCTTGAGCGAACGCAATGAGGCATCACCAACCCCTCAGTTCGCCCCTAGACTACCCCGATCGGCGATCCTTGCACGAACAACTTGGGAAGAGGTAACCGGGAAATACATGCGCACCCCACCCCACGCGAGATTCGCCGTGGAATGGGGCGCTCTAACCGTGTTTCTTTCCACTTGCGTGGATTTAGATATTCGATTCCGTGCCTGTGGGTCGGGTCTGACTACCTGTCGAACGCCCCTGTCCGCTTACGGCGGACTGAGCGGTCTCCCGGATGGAACTTACACCGCGCTGCACGCGATCGCGGCCCTGCTCGATGCTGTCCCGGGCCGAATCGGCCAGATCGCTGGCGGTATCGGAAAGGCGGCTGCGCGTTTCGTCACCGCTCATAGGAGCGAACAGAACACCCAGTCCAATGCCAACTCCCAATCCAAAAAGAAATCCCTTCATGCTACCTCCTGAATACTCGCAATTCTTAAGATGCCAACGGCACCCGCCCCTTGTACTCACATCTGCGGGACGAACCGTCAATCTTCATCAAAGATGCAGCCCCAAACGCGCGCGTTATCTGTGAATTCCCGTGCATGGCTCTAACTGAACGACAACCCGATTCGGTGCTCATCCCGAGTTCCGGAAGGCAATAGCGTAAACCGGCGAGACGGGATGGTGACTTGTTACACTGTCCCTCATGATCGCCGGGTTCGCCACATCCGCCGGAACTGCACGATTTCGCGATCGCTTCCCTTTGCTGGCTAGCTCCGGGCACTTCCGGCAGCCGCAAGCTCCGGGCGTAAACGAAGTTTGGCTGTCGTCAATCGGACTGGGCACCTACCTCGGCGAGACCGACGCCGCTTCCGACCTCTCCTATACGCAATCCGTCCTGCAGGCGCTCCGGTCCGGCATCAACGTGCTCGACACGGCAATCAATTACCGGCATCAGCGCTCAGAGCGCAACATCGGATCGGCTATCAACCAACTCGTAGATGCAGGCGAGTTGCAGCGCGATGAAATACTGGTTTGCACCAAGGCCGGCTATCTGCCGTTTGACGGCGAACTTCCGGCAGATCAGCGCGATTATCTGCGCAAGGAATATGTTGAGACCGGAGTCGCTCCCATGGGGGAGATTGCGGGCGGCATGCACTGTATGGCTCCGCGTTACCTGAGCGATCAGTTGGAGCGAAGCCAGCGCAACACCGGTCTCGAAACACTCGACGTCTTCTATCTACACAACCCCGAGTCGCAATTGGCATATGTCACTCGGGATGTCTTTCGCGACCGCCTGCGCAATGCATTCCGCTGGGCGGAAGATGCGATCGATGATGGCAAGATTCGCTGGTACGGCATCGCCACCTGGAACGGATTGCGTGTAGCGCCAGGTGATCGCAGCTACATGAACCTCGAACAGGTGCTGGACACGGCTCGCGAAGCTGGCGGAAACGATCATCATTTCCGTTTCGTGCAACTCCCGCTTAACCTGGCGATGACCGAGGCGTACGGTCTTGGCAATCAGAGCCTGCGCGGCGAGCGTGGGTCGGTCCTGTCACTTGCCGACCAGTATGGCATTGCGGTCGTCGCCAGCGCGACGCTGCACCAGGGTCAACTGACACAAGGCGTTCCCGAGAAGCTGAAAGAAACGATCGGGCTGGAAACCGACGCTGCGACCGCCATCCAGTTCGTGCGCTCGGCTCCTTCGCTGACGACGGCGTTAATCGGCATGAGCCGTCCCGACCACGTGATGGAGAACATTCAAGTAGCCGCCCGGCCGCTGATGACCATCGAAGAATGGGAAGGGCTCTTTTCTCCCGCCGAGTCCTAA
>CAZBCQ010000012.1:0-5790 GCA_964490255.1 uncultured Terriglobales bacterium
CAGCAGCGGATCTGTTGATTGCGAGCTGGCAGTCTTCACATACAACACGACTCTTCCCGGGACCGCGGTAGTACTGAAATAGAGGTGCTGCGATACATTCGTCTTGATGGCTTGCGTTCGACACAGCTGCGCAATATTGGAGACCTCGCCCAGAGAACCCCGAATCTTGGAATTGTCTATGACATTGGACATTGTGGGCAGCGCGATGGCAGCAATAATCAGCGTGATCGCGACCACCGCCACCACTTCGATGAGAGAGAAACCAAAGCTAGGCGTGCGCTGGCCAACTAACTTCTGATTACTACGGGTTTTGGCAGTTCTCATCGATGTCTCGAATTCCCAATCATGCGATTACCCGCACTACTGGCTCAAAAAGGATAGGTTCGGACCTGTAGGTCTACAAGTAACTTAGGTAACGCGAAGGGGGCTAATAGAACCGTTTCACGTTCGGTTCGTTTGCCGAAATCGGCGCCGGACAGGAATTCGCGCTGCTTCCTTGTCGTAGGAAGAGCGTCCCGGACAGTGCCGAAAGCTTTCCGCGTATCACAAGGAAGTCAGCGAATGATCTCTGTGGTGCGGGAAGGGACGCCCGCCCGGATGATATCGTCACGAGATACTGTGATCTGCTTCACTGGTAGTCCGGGATCCCACTACTACTCTATGTACCCGCGCTTTTCTGGTTGACCGCCCGCCAGACGAATCGACGGACTTCCATCTATCCCGAATCGAGGTGCGCATGAAAGCGGCGCCTAGAGCTCTTTCCGAAAGACCTGTCGCGATCGGCATTCTTTACTTCATCGCCTCATCTTTGTGGATTGTTGGTACTGACAGACTGGTGGCATCCCTTCGAGTAGAGCGAGAGAGCATCATCCTGCTGAGCATTGCCAAAGGAATTCTCTTCCTGACGGTTACTGGTGTGCTACTCGTCCTTATTTTGAGGCGACTGCAACAGGCGACTGACATGTTGCAGGAAGAGAGCCAGGCAGCGCTTCGGAAAAGCGAACTGCACTTCCGTCTGCTCGTGGAGCAAGCTTCGGATGGCATCTTCGTTACGGACGCAAAAGGGCATTATCTAGATGTGAATTCGGCGGGTGCCGAGATGCTCGGCTATTCGCGCGAAGAAGTCCTAAGGCTCTCAATCCCCGACATCGTGATGGAGGAGGAACTCCCGAGAGTTCCTATCGAAGTCGAGCGACTGTCCGAGTCGAACCTGGTCATGACGGAGTGGAACTTTCGGCGGAAGGATGGAACATCATTCATTGGCGAACTCTCCGGGCGAAAGCTTCCGGATGGGCGCTTGCAAGCGATTGTGCGCGACGTTACGGAGCGAAAACGGGGGGAACACGAACTGCGCGAGAGCAAGCGCTGGCTGGACGCAGCGATGCAGGCCGCCAATCTCGCGGTGTGGAGCTACGACCTGCTAACGGGCGAACTGGTGACCAATGCCCGAGGTAAAGAGATTCTGGGTGTTCCGGAACGAGGCAAGGTGACGCTTGCAGATCTCCTCGCTCGCGTTGTGCCGGAAGATCGCAAGGCGTTGGAAAATGACTTTTGGTTTCAATCACAGAATCTGGAGATCCGGCTCGAATTTCGGGTGGCGTCCCCGACGGGGATTCGGTGGGTTTACGCATGCGGAAGGGGCCGCCGCGACGCATCGGGTCGACCAGTTGGAACCAGCGGCGTGGTGATCGATATCACGGAGCGAAAGCTGGCGGAAGAACAGCTAAAGCTTCTTCAGCAAGAATTACAGCAGGCACAGAAGATGGAAGCTGTGGGCCAACTCGCTGGTGGCGTAGCACACGATTTCAACAACCTGATGCACGTCGTAATGTCGTACGCGGAACTGGCAGACTTCCAGTTGCCAGCCGAGAGCCCGGCGAAGCGTCACCTGAAAATGATTCTGCAAGCCGCGAAACGCGCAACCGATGTGACCGGTCAATTGCTGGCATTCGGGCGGAAGCAAATCCTGAACCCTCGTGTGTTCTGTGTAAACGAATCGGTGATGAACACGTCGAAGATGCTGGGACGACTGATCGGCGAGGACATCATTTTGAAAACGGAGTTAGATCCGGATCTGGCAAGCACGAAGGCTGATCCGGGCCAGGTAGAACAAATCATCATGAACCTCGCGGTGAATGCGCGAGATGCTATGCCGGATGGCGGGCAACTCACGATCTCCACGAAGAATGTGCAACTCAAGGACCTGCGCTCCGGAATTGCTGCAGGTAATTACGTGTGCGTGTCGGTGCGTGATTCCGGTTGTGGCATGCCGGAATCCGTTAAGTCGAAGATCTTCGAACCATTTTTTACGACGAAGGAGCAGGGTAAAGGCACCGGGCTAGGTTTGGCGACAGTGTATGGAATAGTGAAACAGAGCGACGGTTATATCGAGTGCAGTTCTGTCGAGGGAGAAGGTACACAGTTCGATGTCTTCTTCCCTGCCAGCCGACCGATCAGGCATGACTCCAACGACGAGGATGGCAGAGAGTATCTTGCGAGCCATGAAGAAACCATTCTCCTCGTGGAAGATGACGATGCCGTTCGTGATTCCGCAAAGGAGATGCTACAGAGCCTCGGGTACCGCGTGCTCGTGGCACGCAGTGGGGGCGAGGCTACGGAAATCTCGCGGGCGCATAAAGGACCGATTCAGTTGGTGCTTACTGACGTCGTAATGCCTGGCATCAGCGGTCGCCAACTCGCTGCAGCACTGCAGAAAGAAAGGCCTGAGACCAAGTACTTGTTCATGTCCGGCTACACGGATGACGCCATGCTGCGACTGGGCATCTTTCAATCATCAATCCCCTTTCTGCAGAAACCATTCAGTCTGCACGGGATCGCAAAAAAGGTAGACGAAGTGTTGAGAGCACCTGCTCCCTTGGTCCCGATGGCCTGATCCACCACGTCATGAAATCGCGGATCTGAGCGGCTAGAACGCGGCAGCTCCAGCTTCTGCCACGCTTTGGTCCTGATCACCCGCTCCGCCGCTTACGCCGATGGCGCCAACGACCTTGCCGTCCTTCTTCAGCGGGATGCCCCCGGCGAAGATCATGATTCTGCCGTGATTGGAAACATGAATCCCATAGAATTGCTTGCCAGGTTGCGACTGCGTGGCCAGATCTTTCGTCTGAATGTCGAAGGCCCGGGCGGTAAACGCCTTGTTAATGGAAATATCGATGCTGCCGAGCCAAGCGCCGTCCATACGCACGTGCGAGACGAGGTTGCCACCTTCATCAGCGACCGCGATGTTCATGGGCTGGCCAATTTCTTTTGCTTTCTTTTCCGCTGCACTGATAACTCGGCGGGCGTCTTCCAAGGTCATGTCGTTCTCCTACACAGTTTTGTCACACAGTGTTCGATTGCGGAGAACGCCTAGGGGTCGCCCATTATTTCGGAGCTAATCGCCGCTGGCGGCCTGGGCCAGCGGTTCGGATCTCTCGGTACCCCATTTCTCGGTGCCCCACGGCGGGAGAAGCTTTACTAATATCCAGAGAAACACAAATGGCAGGATGGACAAGATGATTGCCGTCAGCAAGCCTTCGCGCGCGACGAAACCCATTTTGTAAGTCGTGTACCCGAGAAAGCTTTTCGAAAACAGCTGTCCGCCGATGACCACGTTCCACCGCATCGCAAAGATGCCAATCAATGTCAGCACTCCACTGAGTGAATAAATGCGCTTGCGGGACCGCTCTGAAAGATGAATCACCTGCGTGATCGCCAGCAGGAGCAGCGGCGCGACAGTTCCGGCGAAAATCTGGACAACGATTTGGGAAAGATACAGCCGGGTGTGAACCATGAAATCGAGGCTGCGGAAAGACTCGTCGGCTTCGTAAATGCGGTGGATGAGGTCAATCAGCTCCAGCGTGAAGTCGATTACGAAGATATAGAAAAGGTATTGCGCGATCGTGTCCACGCAGCGCATGTCGATAGTCTTCTTGCGAAACCAGCTCAGCAGCATGTACAGCAGCATCACCATGGCAATGCCCGACACCATCGCGGAAAAAAGGAATACCACGGGCATAAGCGGTGAGGACCACCAGGGGTTCGCCTTCACCGATCCGAAGATGAAGCCGACGTATCCATGCAGCAGGAATGCCGAGGGAATGCCAATGAGCGTAACGATGTAGCCGACACGATCGTCGATCGCGAGCGCGCGGGGACTGATGTTGTCGGATCCGAGCGTCAGGACTTTGTAGACGAGACGCTTGAGTCCGGTTGAAGTCTGGGAGAGGAGAACGATGTCGCGGCGATAATCGAGCCAAATTTCCAGGACCAGAACACCCATCAAGTACCAGAGGTAAACGAACCCGAACATTGCCATGGCGGATGTGGTGTGCGGCGTCAGGTACATTTCAAAGGATCGCTCGGGGTGACCGAGGTGCAGTTGCAACGGCATCGGCGCGACCAGCAAGAACGCCAGTGCTGTGAGCAGCGCCAGCCGGTACGTTGGCTTTACGGTCTCGACGTGGAAGATGCGCTCGAGCGAAGCCAGGATGAACGCGCCGGCAACCAGTCCCGTCAGGTACGGATAGAGCACGATGAGCACGCTCCACTGCAGCTCCACTTCATTCGGATACATGAATCCATCAACAGGTATTTGCACGCATTCCTCCTATCGCACCGATCCATCCAGCCCGGCATAAAACGTCTTCGAACGGGTGGCGAGATGCGGTTTCAGAACTTGCACGCTATGGGTTCGCAGGAACTCGTGAATCGGATCGTTGGGATTCTTGAGATCCGCCAGTTGACGCGTGCCGGTTGGACAAACTTCGCAGCACGCCGTGGTGAGCCCCTTATTAATCCGGTGGTAACAGAGGCTGCATTTCTCGGCGGTGTTGGTTTTCGGATTGAGAAATCGGCAGCCGTAGGGACAGGCCTGAATGCAATAGCGGCAACCCAGGCAATACTTCGAATCTACGAGTACCACGCCATCCGGACTGACGAAGGTGGCTCCGACCGGGCAGACTTGCGTGCAGGGTGAGTCGGCGCAGTGATTGCAGAGCTTCGGGACAAAGAAGTTCTTGCCGCCCGAATATTTTGCAGGACGAAACCCGTTCTTGCCTCCATCGGGCGAGTCCACATCTGGGCTCTCGTCGCTCCACTCCGACACGTGATATCGCTCGACCCAAGTACGGAAGTAGCCATCCGGGACGCCGTTCTCGTTCTGACAAGCGCGCACGCAACTACCGCAGCCGATGCACTTCGTCAGGTCGAGCAGCATGCCCCACCAGTGATCGGCGGCTTTGTAGTTCGGCGATTCTTCAGGAGTGCCGGCGAGAACATACTTCCATGCCACAGCGGCAGCGGGCAGCAGATAGAGAATTCGTCGTCGTGTGATGTTCATTTCGCACCTCCCGCGGCGATTGCCGGACTGTGCGGCGTGTGACAAGTCTTGCAAGGCGATCCGCCGGAATGTGCGGGCGCGTCCACCTGCGGGAACGCTGCAGGCTTGGCAATGTTCGCTTGATGGCAGCGCGCACAGATCACCGCCGTGTCCGGCAGAGTCGGATCGACCGACGCTGGGTCTTCGGCATGCTTGGCCAGCGTACCGTGGCATGATTCGCAATTCACGTGCGCGTGCTTGCCTTTGCTCTTGGCTTCCACCACGTCCGAATGACAATTCTCACAAGCCTGATGGCCTGCGTAGTTGACGGGGCGTGCGGCGATTTCCCCGAGCGCGGCGGCGCGGTAGTGCCCGTACGCGCCAAACGTTTTGGGCACGAGTAACGCTCGGACAGTTACGAACGCGACAAAGCCCGCGAGGAAAACGGCTGCCAACCGGAACAGATGGCC